>JAUWLW010000041.1 GCA_030613505.1 Candidatus Zixiibacteriota bacterium | reverse complement strand
GCGCCGAACGTAATCGGGATCAACGTCGTCTTCGGCTCGCCGATCCCTTCGATCGTTTCCCAGTTTTTTTGCTTGTGGTTCAGGTGGTAGGCGAACGCCACCTCCACGTCAAGCGCGGGCATGACGCCTATCAAGACTTTGCCGCCGAACTTCGGGCTCATGCCGAGGTCGCCGCCTTCCAAGGCCTCGCTCTGTTCGTCGTCCTCAGCGGCCATACTACCCATCGGCAGCGCGATGCCGCCGAAGCCGCCGAAGCCGAAGCCCACGCCGTAAGCGGTCGCAGCCGTTAATAGTATCGCTAACGCGGCTAGTTTTACCATAGATTTGTACCTCCACGGTTAATACTTCATTATGGAAAACGGTTGCTGAGACCAACCGCAGTAATTTAATATTTTCACATCTCCGTATCAATGAAAAACCCCGGCCCGAGGGCCGGGGCCGAAACTATAAAGCCGGGAAATTACATGAAGTAGTAATCTACGCCGATGAGGAAGTCGATGAACATGGAGTTGGAGGTTGAATCGTCGACCTGCGTCTCCGGGTCGTCGTCCTTGGCGTCCAGAAGCATCATCCAGCGCGGGTTGACGTCCAAAGCGAGGGCGTCCGTGAAGAAGTACTGCAGGCCGCCGCCTACGTAGAAGCCGGGTTTATTCTCGCTTTCGGATTCCTCGGTGTACGCCGTGCCAGTGGCGTCGGCAATCTCGAAGTTCATTTTTTTCATTACGAACGCGCCGCCGCCGCCGAAGTATACGCCCATCGAGTCGAATTTCATCGGGTACGAGACGCCGAATGTGATCGGGATCGTCGTGAGGTACCAGTTATCGTCGGTATACCCAGCGGCCAGTTCTTGGTTATTCTCGTACTTCATGTGGTAACCGAAGCCGACGTCGACGTTGAGCATCGGCATAACGCCGATCATCACTTTGCCGCCGAAGCCGATTATGTTCATCTTATACAAATCGGCAACGTCGCCCATCGGCATGCTCAGCGCGTAGAAACCGCCCACGCCCACGCCGACGCCGTAAGCCGAGGCCGCGGCCAAACAGAGTGCAGTTAATACCGTCCATTTACGCATTCCTCAAATCCTCCTTGGGTATCGGAACGTTATTAATACTCACCAGCGTAAGCCTCCGCCGCTTTTCGGCGGTGGCTTAAACTTGTGTAAATATATAACACAATGACAGCCCATTGTCAAGGCTAATCTTTTCGGTTAGGAAACTTCCCGCCCTCAGCGTTTAAACGTATTCGTTCTTCGCGTTTGGCCGAATTTCCCTATCCCCCGGCGCGGTTGGCCCTTGTCGTCGGCAGGTCAATGTGTTAACGTTACGTCGTCACGGGCGGCCGGTGAGCCGGTATTGGAAACGCATGTCTGCCAGCGCGGCGCGGAAGCTCCGCGCCCAGGTCGTGAGCGGGACGAGGGGCGGCGTCTTTCGGCCGCCGGGCACCGCTCCCCGGAGGGATTCCAAAAAAGAGGCGGGCCCGTCGAAATCGGCCATAAGCGCGAAGCCTCGTCCTATCTCGCCGCGCAAATGCGCGTCCGAGCCGGCGCTCCGGCCGAGGTTGTGGCGCCGGGCGAAGTCCAGCGCGAGCTTGTCGTCGGCGGCGTAGAAGTTCCGGGCGTTGTATACCTCGACGACGTCGACGTCGTCCGCGTACCGCTCCATGAAATCGAGCCGGGGCCGGCGGTGGGCGATGCGGGCGAACGGATGCGGCACGTTGACCAGGCCCCCTTGCTCGTGTATCTCGGCGATGGTCTCGGCCAGCGGAAGGCCGCGGGTCAGCGGCCTCGATATGAACATCCCCATCGCCTCGCCGTCCAGCGTGTTGACCTCTTGCGCCACGACCGCCTTGGGGTGCGGCCGGCCCGGGTAATGGAGGTCCATGAAGTCCGCGAACTCGTCTGAGGCGACGAGCTCCGCCGCGGCCAGCGAACCGTCGAGGGCGTTATGGTCGGCGACGGCGAAGGCGCCCAGGCCCCGCCGCAGGCAGGTGGCCACGATAGCCCACGGTTCCGACCGGGAATCGTAGGAAGCCGAGGAATGGATATGAAGGTCGGCTTTGATAAGCACAGCTTGCGCTCGAACGGTTTACGCCGCGCCAGGCGCTTCCGCCGAAGCGCCGTCCTCGCGGCGATTGCTCTCTGCGTCTGGGCCGCCGCTTGCGGCGAACGGGCCGAGGTCTACTTCGACGAAGCGCGTCATTACGAGGCCGACTACGAGTTCGAGAAGGCCGCCCGGCGTTACGAGCTGGTTACGATTGGGTTCAAGCGGTCGCCGGTCCACGACGAGGCCGCCGAGGGCCTCGCGCGCTGCCGCGCCGAAACGCACTTCAATCGCGCCGAGGAGCTGATATACGCCGGCGCGACGTACACCGCCATCGACGAGATCACGGCCGGCCGCCGCCTCGACGCCGACAACCCGCGGGGCCTGTATCTCGTAGGCCTCGCTCACCGCTTCATCGGACCCCGCACCCTCGCCCTCGAGGAGTCCGACGATTGCATCAAAAAGTACCCGGCGAGCCCGTACGGTTATTTGGGTCGGGCCGAGTACTTCCGATTCCTAATCGAACGCGAAGAGGCGCTGGCCGATTACGTGCGCGCGTTCAGGGTCGCCGGCCGCGACGCCCGGGCCCGCGGCGCGGCCTTTCGCGGGATAAGCGATATGACGCTCAAACTCGGGCAACCCGAAAGAGCCGTCAACAACTACCGGCGCGAGGCCAAGGGCGCCGTCCGCGGCGACGCTTTCAACTATTGGGTTGGCTACTATTATTTACTTAAAAAGCCGATTATTTACCGCGACGCGCAGGAGTATTTCGACAAAGTCATCGCGGGCCGCGGCCCCGGCTCGTATAAGGCGAGGGCGTACGCCGGCCGCGCGGAATGTTATCTTTTCTACAAAGACCTCGAGCGCGCCAAGGCCGACGTCGACCACGCCATCGCTATCGACGCCGAGAACGATGCGTTCTACAAAACCGCCGAAGAGATATACCGCGAGCTTTCGCTGCCGCCGCCGCGTAAAACTCAGAAATGAGCGTACCCCCGCGGCGCCATCGGTTCTACGTCGCCGTTACGCACGAGTACGACGCCCTTCGCCGCCTCCGTAATAACCCCGATTCGCGAAACCTCTATGCCTTTTTCGGCCGCGGCCCGCGTTAACGCCGCGGCCTCGGCGGGCGGACAGGAGAACAGTAGCTCGAAGTCCTCGCCCGCGGCCGTGGCGTAAGCCACGGCGTCCTCGCCTCTCGAGCCGGCTACGTCCCGCGCCGCCTCCGCGACGGGCAGCGACTCCGCATCCACCGCCACCCCCACCGCCGACGCCCGGGCGACGTGCGCCGCGGATTCCGATAGGCTGTCGGAGGTGTCTATGACCGCGGCCTTGGGCACCCGCTCGCGGAGCAACCGCCCCAGCTCGAGACGCGGCGTGGGCCGCCGGTAGCGCGCCGTCGCCGCGCTCGCGGCCGACGGCCGGCACTCACCCTCGCCGGCCAGTACCTGCAAACCGGCCTGCGCCAGGCCCAGCTCGCCGCTCACGTAGAGCAAGTCGCCCGGCGACGCGCCCGCGCGCGTAAGGAACGCGCCGCCCGGCGCTTTTCCCAGTATAGCCATCGCAAAGAACAGGTGCCCCGGGCTGGCGACGACGTCGCCGCCCACCAGCGCGAGCCCTTCCCGCGAAGCTAGCGCCGCCGCGCCGGCGAAGAAGCTATCCAGCTGCGCCGCGGGCGTCGCCGGCGGCGCCGCGGCCGACACCACCGCCGCCCACGGCTCGGCGCCCACCGCCGCCAGGTCCGACAGGTTGGCGCACGTCAGGCGCCACCCCACGTCTTCCGGCGTCACGAACGCGAGGTCGAAGTGGATGCTCTCCACCATCGCGTCGGAGGCGAAGACGACGGCGTCTTCCCCGCTGCCGGCCAACGCCGCGGCGTCGTCCCCCGGCCCCACCAGGACGCCGGCCCCCGGAGCCGGAAGCCGCTCGAATATCCGGGCCAGTAGCCCGGCCTCGCCCAAATCGCGCAGATTGATATCCTTTTTCACCGCGAACTAACCCGCGAAGAAGAACGTTACGGCGATAATGGCGTACAGCGCCAGCAGCAGCAATCCCTCGAACCAGTTGCTCTCGCCGTCGGCCGTGATGAGCGATACGATGAGCATCGAGAGCGCCACCGCGGCGACCTCCAGCGGCGTGAAGATGAGGTCGAGGGGTTCGGGCCAGACGTAGCTGATTATGACGACGAGCGGCGCCACCAGCAGCGCGATTTGCATCGACGAGCCCTGCGTTATGGTGAGCGCCAGGTCCATGCGGTTGCGCCAGGCGACGAGTACGGCGGCGAAGTGCTCCGCGGCGTTGCCCGCTATCGCGACCACGACGACGCCGATGAATACCTCGCCCCAGCCGAACGTGTGCGCCGTGGCCTCGATAACGCTCACCAAAATTTCGGCGGCGGCGACGATGCCCGCCGTCGTAAGAACCAGTATGGCCACCGCCCAGAAGAACCGCTTGCCGCGAGCCGGCGGGGCGTCGCTATGGTGGGGGAATGCGTGGCGGTGGGTTACGAGCGAGAAGACGATGCTCGCGCCGTACGCGACGAGCAGGACTATCGATATGGCCAGGCTCAGGCGGTGCTCCGATATCTCTCCCGCCCGGCCGACGAAGTGCAGCAGCGACGGCATCAGGAGCGCCGACACCGCCACCACCATCAGCGTCGCGCCCATGCTCGCCGCCCGGGGATTGAACTTCTGCTCCTTGTGGCGCAGGCCGCCGGCGACGAAAGCCGCCCCCAGGACCAACAGCGAGTTCCCCAGGATGGAGCCCGTCAGCGACGCCTTGACGACGACGGTCAGGCCGGCGCGGACGCCGACCAGCGCTATGATGAATTCCGCGGCGTTGCCGAGGGTGGCGTTGAGCAAGCCGCCGACGGTGGGGCCGGCGCGCGACGCAAGGACCTCCGTGGCCCACCCCATGGCCGCGGCGAGGTACACCAGCGCCACCGCGGCGGCGAAAAACGTGAACACCGGCGGCCCGCCCAAATAAAGCGACGCGGCCGCCGCCGGCAAGAATACCAGGAGTACGGCGCCGTACTTCACTTTTTACGCGTCTCCACGTCTGCCCAGGCCACCAGGAAAGCTCCCCACAGGCCGCCGCGACGCGTCAACCATCGGTCCGCCGCCGCTAACGGCCGCCGCAGCCGCCGGTCGTAAAGCGGGAAAAAATGCAACGTCGTCGCCATCTCGAGGGGCGTCTTCAAATGCCGCGTCAGGGCCCGCCGCAGCTCGTGCGGGTTGTAGAAGCGAACCGCGCGAAAAAGCGTGGGGCCCAGGTTTCTCTTCAACCGGCGCAAGCGCGCGGAGAGCGACCAGGCGTTGAGGACCGCTACCACCACGCGCCGCCGGGAGACTCGAGCCGCTTCCGCAAACGCCGCGCGCGCGTCGGCCACGAATTCGACGGATGTTACCATAGTTACGAGGTCGACGGAGCGGTCGCGGAAGGGCAACGCCTCCGCCCGACCCTGGACCAGGTGTACCCGCCGTCTTCGTAATCGCTCTTCGGCCCTTTGTAACATATCGGGCGACGGCTCGAGTCCCACGCCCCGCGCGCCCATGCCGGCGAAGAGCTCGAGGTGAAGGCCGGTGCCGCTGCCGACGTCGAGGACGCGAACGCCGCGTACGTCGCCCGCGGCCCGGGTCAGCAACTCGTTCTCCAGCTCCCGCGCGTACCGGCCGGCGGGCGTTTCGAACCAGCCGTCGTAGCGGGCCGCGGCGTCGCCGGCGAATACGCGGGCCCCGGAGGGCCGGGGCCTCTCATCCCGCGACGGCGGCAACCTTTCCCTCTAAGGTGCTCGGCTTGTCTCGCCGGTCGTCGACGTTCACGAGCGTCATAACGCGTTGGACGCCGGCGGCGAAGGGCGCCTCGTGCATCTCGCGTATTACTGGCCAGAGCTCGTCGAGGTCGCCCTCCAGCGTGGTCCCGTTGGGGCCGACGCGGGCCTTAATTCCCGGGTGACGTTCCAGTACGCCGAGCACCCGCTTAACGTACGGGCTGAGCGACGTCCCGGCGGTGCCGAGCGGCACTACTGTGACCTGAACGACGGCCATATCGTCTCTCGCTTACGGTTTTACGCCGAGTAAGTGTTGTGTTAAAATCGGCGACGTGAAGGGTGCGACGACGCCGCTGGCCGAGGCCCGGGCGTGGGCTACGGCCGAGACGATAAAACGCGAGTTGGCGCGCGGCCCCTACCGCTCGCCGGTCACCTCCAACTCGATGGCGCCCGTGGCGCGGGAGGGCGACGCGTTCGTCGTCGTGCCGGCCGGCCGGCGCGGCCCGAACTTCGGCGACGTCGTCGCCGCCGTAGCCGGCTCGCGGGCGTTGGTGCACCGCGTGGTGGCCAAACGGCCCGGTTACTATATTACCAAAGGCGACTGCTCGCCCCGCGTCGACCCGCCGGTGCGGCGCGAGGACGTGTTAGGCCGCGTGTGCGCGGTGGAAAAAAGCGACGGCCGCGTTCTCGCGCTGGATTCGGCGCGTGCCCGCGTGGCCGGCGCCGCCCTCGCCGCCATTTCCACGCTCGAGGACACGGTAAACGGCGTCACGTCGTCGCCGCCCGCTCTTCTCCGAAGGCTCTTCTACCTGGCGCTGCGCCTCGTTTGGGCGGCGTTTTACCCTAGTACCCTTCCCCGGCGAAGCTGAGCTGGAGGACGTCCGCGTTCTCCTGGTCGACCAAGAAGATAGCCCCCATGGCGCTGACGGCCAGGCGGCCGGGCCGGACGGACCGGCCCAGCTTGTCCGTCAAGCGGGCGAAGTCGACCAGGCCGAGGTACGTGCCGTCGGCGTCGAAGAACTGGAGGCGGTTGACGTCGCCCGCCTCGGCCGTAACGACTACTTCCGGCGCGGCCACGCCCACCGCTTTTAACCGCCCCGCCAATTTACCGTAGCGGTCCACCGCGAGGGAGGTTACGCCTTTGAAGCGGCCCGCGTCGCCCGCCGGCCCCGGGCCGCCGATCGTCTTCACGAAGGCGCCGTCGCCGTCGAATTTCTGGATGACGCTGTTGCCGGCGTCGAGCACGTATATGTTGCCGTCGCCGTCGGCGGCTACGTCGCGGGGGTCGGGTTGGTACGGCGGCGCGACGTCCGCGGCGTCGAGCGGGACCTCCAGGCCGTCGAACTCGCCCGCCGGCGTGAACCGCTGGACCCGCCGGTTCATCCGCTCCACCACCAGCAACCGGCCCTCGCCGTCGAGCGACGCCGCCACCGGCTCGTTGAACGTCCCCTTCACGTAGCCGAAGATGGGAGCGCCGTCGGCGTCCCGGCCGCCGATGAACCCCAACGACTTGCCGGCGCCGTCGAAAACCTTCACGGCGTGGGCGGGCGAGTCCACCACGAATACGCGGCCGTCCTTGGCGGCGGCCACGTCCACCGGGCCCTCGAGCTCGTGCACCGCCTCGCCCCGGCCGCCGAACTCCACCGTGAACTTGCGCGCGCTCGCGTCGTATACCTTCACCGTATTCGTGCTGCCGTCCAAAACGACGAAGCGCGGGTCCGACAACGCCAGCGCCAGCGGGAGCTCCGGGACCAGCCCTCTCTCCCGGAGGGATTGCACCACGCACTCGTTCTCCAGGTCGCGCAGCGGTTTCACCACGCCGGCGTCGACGGTCTCCTTCAACTTCGTGAGGCGCACGTCCGGCGCGTCGAGGGGGTAAACCTCGACGCGGTTGCGGCCGGCCTTTTTGGCTTCGTAGAGCGCCAGGTCGGCGAAGTGGATAAGCGTCTCGGCGTCGGCGCCGTGGTCGGGGAAGAGCGCCACCCCCACCGAGCACTTGGGCGAGACGAACTTGCCCGCGCTTTTATCTACCCAGACCTTCACCTTCTCGGTTTTTCCCCGAGCGTCCTCGGCCGCGGCCCGCGCGCGGTCCAAGTCCGCGCCCGGCAGGACCACTATGAACTCTTCGCCGCCCCACCGGCCCACCAGCGGCCCGCCGAAGACGTCGGCCAGCAAGCCCCCGAAATCCTGTAAGACCAAGTCCCCCACCGGGTGGCCGTAGGTGTCGTTGACCTCTTTGAAGTGGTCCAGGTCGAAGATGAGTACGGCCAGGGGGGCGTTCCCCTCTTTCGCTCGCTCCAGCGCGCGCTCGAGGCGGGGCGACACGCCCTGGCGGTTGTAAAGGCCGGTGAGATGGTCCCGCTCGTGGTAATCCTTGTTTACGGCCTGTAGGAGCAACTTGCGGCACTCGTCGAAGAAGCCCGCCTCGGCGCGGCCGAACTGCGGCGACTCGAACGTGTATACGTCCAAGGTGTAACGTATCTCGTCGTTGGTCAGCGCCAGCGGGAACGAGAGCAACGGGCACGAACGCGCTTTGCCCTTCTTGGGCGCCGGCGCGGAAGGAATGAGGGGCCGCTTCTTCAAGTCCCGGCCTACCACCGACAGCCGGTACTCGCGGAAGGGCGTCTTCTTCTCGAGCAGCGCGAACACCGCGTTCACGACGGCCTCGAAGTCGAAGTCGTAATTGATTTTCTCTTGCAGCTCTCTTATTTCGGGGTCGGTCTCGCGGCGGGTCCGCGCGTCCCAGCTGAGCTCCGTCATCGTTCCTCCTAATTATTTGTATATTATGCCGGTCGGCGGCCGTTGTCAACGCCAAACGAAAAAACCGCCCGGGCGGGCGGTTGTATAACGGTTTCTCCTAAACCCGGACGTCACTCGCCTACCGTAACTTTATACACGACGCCGCCGTTATCGTCGTTCACCAATAAATACGACGCTGTGGGGTCAAGGATTCCTTCCGCCCTTAAATTCCCTTCGCTTGGTATTTCCATATGAGAACCTAACCGGCCCTCGTCGATAACGTATATCTCCGACGCTCGGTCCGCGTAGTCGAAAGTCGACACTACCAATACCCGCCCGTCATCCGATAGGTCGCCGCGGAAGTATAGGCCGTCAATATTACCGTTAAACTCCCACTGCTCCCGTCCATCGCTAAGTGAGTAGACTTTTATTCCCGCCCTCGGTCCGGTATTTACGGCCACGTATTCCGCGTTTGGCGAAACTACGATTTGTAGGTCTCCCCGGCCTTTGCCCAAGTATTCTTCCCACAAGAGCTTTCCGTCGCCGTCGTAAACTTGTACGCCGTTCTCACGATCCCGGCCGCGGCCGCATTCCGCGACGAAAAAAATAGTTTCCTTTCCTTCGTGTACCTCAACGACTTCTTTTCTTTCTTGTACCTTGTACCCGGCTTGGACTATATATTCACCAGAGAGGTAAAGGACCTTTCCTCGTATGTTCCCCCCCGCGCCGTCGCACAAGAAACCGGGGTCCAGTGTGAATCTCAAGTTCCCTTCGGCATCGTAGATTTTCGTTCCCCCGGCACGCCCCTCGAAAAATCCTATATACTCCGGTACCGCTATTAAGGCATCACCTTCGCCCTCCGAGACGCCGTGTATGTAAGCTACCGACGTATCTATTCCAAGCGTTTGGCCCGTGCCGAGATTAACAATAGTTACATATTCTTGCCGGACCGGGATAACAACGTGTGGAGGCGGCTTTTGCCCGTTTATAAAAATAACCAAATAATCGCCGTCGCTCATTAACCGCGGAAACCCGCGGTACTGGCCTTCGTATATTTGTTCGCCTTCCCTAGAAAAAACTTTCTTTCTCACCGGGTCGACATTGGGCGGATTAAAACCGGGATAACCTATCATCGCGAGGACGACGTCGCCGGATTCCGACGGGAAAAGAGCAACGTCGTCTGATAGTGTCGGATTAAACCGGTGGACGACCACGCCTTCTTCTTCCAACGCATATAGGTCGATAGCGCCATCCCAATCTACTTTATAAATCGGGATATAAGGAAACGGGAACGGTACGTTGTCCCGGGCAAGATCGTTCTGGGTCACAACGCCGTCCTTCAACTCATACACTTTGGTTAGAGTTAAACCGTAAGCAATTGGTATGAAGCAATTTATTAGAAATCCCGTCAATACCGAAATAAAGATGAGCCGATATATCTTCATGGCTTCACACTCACCGGTTGGTTTCAGCCTTCGATTAAAAACCCCAAGCAGCCCCACAGGGCCAACCTGGGTTTTAAGGTCATCCGCGTGCGGCTCGAGCCTCGGTAACGCTGCTTTATCCTATACCTCGTTATCCCAAACGCGGCTTTACCCTCGCCCTGAAACATTTGCTTCGCTCCATCAACAAAACTCGATGAAACCTAACACGTCAAATGCAAACCGGCGGCGACGCGCTCCCCGCTCGAGGCGAGCTCGTTGTAGCGGCGGACCGCCTTCGCGGTATCGTGCGCCTCGACCTTTATACCCCGGCCCTCGAGGTACGTGACGGTATCTCCCGGGATGGACATCACGCCGTAGGAGCCCGTGCCGACGACGAGGACCTTGGCCTTGGCTTCGACGACCTCCTTCAGGTCCCCGGGCGCCAGGCCGTGGCCTTCCACCCGCCACCAGTCCGCGACGACGCGCTCCGGTAGGATTATTATATCCGCGCGGTACTCGCGGCCGTCCACCGTTACGCGGCCGAACTCGTACGAATCTATCTTCGGCGCCACGTCTATATTATAGCAAACTATCTTTCGGCGTCGCGTTTTTTGTTGCGCGGAGGCGGAAGGTTTTTTATCCTTAAGGTCGGTGAAGCTCTATCAATATTTGATTGACGGTGAGCGGGCCGTCGTGGCGGAGGACGAGGGCGAGCGGTTCGTCGTGGCCGGCGTCGCGACGACGCTCGAGCTCCTCACCCGGGCCGGCGTCTCCGCGGAGACGCTGGTGGACGTCGTCCACCTCACGACGAAGCGGCCTGTTCCGGAGGCCGGCGTGGAAGGGCCGCTTATCCCGCTCGAGCCGCCGGAGGTGTGGGGCTTCGGCGTCACCTATAAGACGAGCGCGGCGGACCGCGAGGAGGACGCCGGTCGAACGGGCGGCGACATCTACGCCCGGGCGCACGCGGGGCCCAGGCCGGAGACGTTCTTCAAGGCCACCGCGGCGCGATGCGTCGGCCCGGGCGAGGACGTCGGCATCCGCGGCGAC
This sequence comes from Candidatus Zixiibacteriota bacterium, assembly GCA_030613505.1. GTDB lineage: Bacteria > RBG-13-66-14 > B26-G2 > WVWN01 > WVWN01 > WVWN01. Next base: position 13,016 of record JAUWLW010000041.1, on the reverse strand, counting down.
TCGGAGCTTACCGCCGCGGAGCCCGAGCTGGCGTACGTCGTCGGCGTCGGGAACGCCGTCGTGGCGTACACGCTGGGCAACGACGTCTCGGCCTGGGACCTCGAGCGCGAGAACCCCCTCTACCTGCCGCAGTCGAAGATCTACACCGCGTGCTGCGCGCTGGGGCCCTGCCTCGTAACGGCGGACCAGCTCGAGCCGGCGAACGTGGAGATAACGATGTCTATAAAAAGGGGCGGCGAGGTCGTCTTCGCCGGGAGCGCCAACACGTCGCAGCTCAGGCACCCCATCGAATATCTGCACGAGTACCTGACGCGGTACAACCCGCTGCCGCCGGGGAGCGTCGCGCTGACCGGCACGGGCGTGATGACGCCGGCCGGGTTCACGCTGCAGGAGGGCGACGAGGTAGCCATCGAGGCCGCGCCGTTCGGCCGGTTGGTGAATACGGCGAGGCGGTTACCGTAGGGCCGCACCTTCAGGTGTAGCCGCGATCAGGGCCGACAGGAATGTCGGCCCCTAATTTTACGTAATTGTTAATGAAGATAAATAATAGTTGTTTTTAGGTCCGGGCTAATTTAAAATAGCGCGATATGGAAATCTACGGACACGTACCGGACTGGGTTTTAATAGGTAAAATAGCCGGGATTTTAGGAATAGTCGGATTCCTATTTACCGCCGTTAAGTTATATATCGACCGCAAGCAGAGGAAAAGAGAAGAAAAAGAAAAAGCAGAATCCCGCGCAGAACAAAAAGCAGCGTTAGATGAGCTTGGTAAAGAAATAAAAGACCTTACTTCTAAATTCGATTTATACGCAGATGGGTTACCGCAAGCCCCAGACGAGGTTCGCGACCCGTACGCCGACGGCCTACGGGCGATGAAGGAATTCCGGTTTAAGGATGCCAAGGGGCATTTCGAAGACGCTTTAACCAAGACCAAAGACCATTCCCAACTCAGCGCGATACACCAGGCGTTAGGTCATGTATTGGGTTATTTAAGCGAATTCGCGGCTTCTGAAGAAGAGTATAAAAAGGCATTGACTTTAGCCGATTATGCCTGCGACGACCGGGCGCGCGCTTGGGCGTTTAACGGCCTTGGTTTGGTGGAAAGGGATATGGGGGATTACGCCGCAGCAATACGTCATCACGATGAAGGAGCCGATATAGCAAAAGATATAGGGGACGACGTGGCTTTTGTCGCGAATAAAGGTAACAAAGCCACCGTACTTGCCACAGAGGGTGACTTAGACGCGGCTCTATCGCACTACGAACTCGCGCTCGAAGTTTACCTGCGTACCGGCGATCAAACCGGGGAGGCCAATATCCTTGGTAATATCGGAACGGTCCTTAAATTAAAAGGAGACGTAGGAAAAGCTTTAAAAACGCACCGGGAGGCGCTCGCAATAGATCGCCGATTAGGCAATAAGCTAGGAGAAGCTAATCAGTTAGGTAACATCGGGAACGCACTTCAAACAAAGGCCGACATAGAAGGAGCATTGGATAGCCATCGGGAAGCCCTCGAATTACATAGGCAGATTGGTAGCCGGTTCGGGGAGGCGGCAAGCCTAGGCAATATAGGTATCGTCCTCAGGCACATGGGCGATTTCAAAGGAGCGCTAGCGAATACCTACGAGGCATTGGGGATCTTCCGACTTATCGGGAATCCTCTTGGTGAAGGTAATCAATTGAATAGTATTGGTAACTTATACGTTATTGGAGAAGAACCTGCGTCGGCGTTAGAGTTTTACGGTGAGGCCCTCGCGATTTTCGAAAGAATAGGCGCGGCGCGGGAAATCGAGTCTGTAAAAAGGAATATTAAAGTAGCGAGTACGTTGCTCGAGGAAAAGGGTAGGTAAGGGCCCCGGGCGTCGGATGGTAACATCCGGCGCCACCGAGCAAAAACCCCGACGCCGCCGGGGAGTTTTCGTAGGGCCGCACCTTCAGGTGTGGCCACCTTAAAGTAAGAGGACCGACAGGAATGTCGGCCCCACGGAAATCTAAAGTCGGCGCCACAAGACCGGCCCCACAAAACAAAACTTCTTAACAAACCGGGTAATATATGTTAGATTACGACGCGGCCCGCGGGCCGCGTTTCCGCCATGCTCGAGTACGTCAACTGCAACCTCTGCGGCGCCGACGACTACGACGTCGTCTACCCGGCGACGGTGGACGAGTACACCATCGGCGACGTCGACCTCTATCGCCAGTCGGACCCCAACAACCTCAACTGCCGCATCGTCAAGTGCCGCTCCTGCGGCCTCATATACGCCAACCCCCGCGAGTCCACCGAGCTTATGGCCGAGATCTACCGCGACGTCGAGGACGACGCGTACCTCGAGCAGAAACCGGCCAAGGACGCCTCCTACCGGTGGAACATCGAGCGGCTGGAGCGCTACGTGCGGGGAGGCCGCATCCTGGACGTGGGCTGCGGCCACGGCTTCTTCCTGTCGCTACTCGAGCCCGACCGGTGGGAGCGCTGCGGCGTCGAGCCGACGCGGGCCGCGGCGCGATACGGCCGCGACGAGCTGGGCCTCGACATCCGCCCCGTCTTCCTGGCCGAGAACGACCTTCCCCGCGAGCACTTCGACGTCGTGACGATGTTCCACGTCCTGGAGCACGTCGCCGACCCCAGCCGAGACTTGCGCTACGCGTACGGGCTTCTCAAGCCGGGGGGCTACCTCTACGTCGAGTTCCCGGACGTCTCGAGCGTCTTCGCGCGCTGGCGCAAGCGCCGCTGGTGGTACGTCATGCGCTTCCACACTTATTATTTCAACCGCGCGACGGCGACGCGGATGCTGGCCGAGACGGGCTTCGTCCCGGTGGACGTGCACCAGCCGGTCAAGACCTGGACGCTGGGCTACCTGGCCCACAAGATGCGCGCCTACGGCGACTACTTCAACTTCGCCGAGAAGTTCACCGGCGCGCTGGGCCTGTCGAACGTCCCCCTTCGCATTAACCCCCGCGACATCTTAGGCATCATCGCCCGAAAGGACTAAGCCGGCCGATGGCGATATCGGTGAAGCGCGCCGTCGCCGGCATGAGCCTTATCAACGTGGGCGCGATGCTGGGCGCGGCGGCGCAGGCCATCGTCGTCGCCCGCGCCTTCGGGACCGAGCGCGTCTACGACCTCTACCTTCTGATAGCCGTCCTCCCCGAGCTCCTCACCGTCTTCACGCAGAACCTCTTCGCGGCGCTGCTCTTGCCGCTGTTCCACAAGCTGCAGGCCGAGCACGACGAGGCCGGCGCCTGGCGGCGGATATGGAACGTCTTCAACGTCTCGGTGTTGTTCTACGTCGCCGCGGCGGCGGCCATATTCCTGCTGGCCCGCCCCATCGCCGGGTGGCTCGCGGCCGACGCCTCCGCCGCGGAGCTCGACTACGCCGCGTCGCTGCTGCGCGTCTTCGCGCCGGCGGTGGCGCTCTCGCTGGTACTGCGGACGTTCCTGTCGCTGCACAACGCGCTGGAGTCGTTCGTCTTCCCGGCGCTGACGAACCTGGTCCCGCCCGTCTTCGTCGTGGCATCGGTGCTGGCGTTCGCGCCGACGCTGGGGCCGTTCGCCATCGCGCTGGGCGCGGTGTGCGCCGCCGCCATACAAGTTCTCATCCTCACGGCGCGCGTCATCACGAAGGGCTTGCGCCACTGGCGGCCCAGGCTCGACGTGCGCGCGCCGGAGGTGGCGCTCTTCGCCGGCTGGGCCGCGCCGCTGGCCTTCGGCGCCGCCGCGGAGCAGATCCAGACGTTCATCGACCGCCAGGTGGCCGCGACGCTCGAGCTACCGGGGGCCATCGCCGCGCTCAAGTACGGCTTCGTCCTCAGCGGCTTCACGATCGCGTTCTTCTCGGTGCCGCTGGCGCGGGTGACGTTCACCTATTTCTCGCGGGCCGCGGCTCGAGCCGCCCGCGGCGAAATAAACGAGCGCTTCAACCGCGTCCTGCGCCAGCTCGCCATCTTCTACGTCCCGGCGTCGGTGGGCCTCGTAATCCTGGCGGAGCCGCTCATCCGCTTCCTCTTCGTCGGCGGCAAGTTCGACGAGGCGTCGCTGGCGCTGGCGAGGCCGGCGGTCGCGGCCTACGCCGTAGGTCTCCTCTTCCTCGTCGCCACGAACCTCATCCGCTACGTCGCGTACTCGTACAAGCGGTACCTGGGGTACTCGCTTATCGCGGTGGGGGCCGTCGTCGCGACGTACGCCTTCGACCGGGGCTTCGCCGCGCTGTGGAGTTATTGGGGGATAGCGCTGGCGCGGGGGGCGGTGGCGCTGTTGTGGTTCGTCGCGGTCTTCGCGCTCCTCGCCCGGGCCGAGCGTTTGACGTTGGAGTGGCGGGTGGCGGCGACTGCCGCCCGGGCGCTCCTGGCGGCGGCGCCGATGGCGGCGCTGGTGTGGTGGCTGTCGCGATTGGATTGGGGGATAGGGGGCCCGGCGCGCCTCGAGCCGTTCGTGGTGGCGGTGGCGTCGGCCGCGGCGGGGGCGGCGTTGTATTTTATATTGATGTTCGCGATGCGGGAAGGGGAGGTGGTGGATTTAGCGCGGAGCGTGTGGGCAAAGTTGAGGAAGAAATAAGCCGCCCGGCGGGGCAGCTTTTTCTTTAAACGTTTTCGGTTGCCTTATTTATACAACGCCTTGATACGCCCCAGCGACGCGGGCTCGACGGGCATTAGCGGACCGGTGTAGATCTCGTACGCCCAGATCTCCGTCCCCAGGTCCCGGAGGCACCACATCATGGAGGGGGCACAGTATACCGCGCCCCGGCTCGCGCTGCCCGAGAGCGCGAACGAGGCGTAAAACCTTCCCGCATCGCCCTGGTACGCCGCGAGGTCGGCGGGCGCCCGCGCCGGGCCCAGCACGCCCCCGTTCCCCCAGCGGCCGTCGTAACCTTTGCCCGCGGCGAGGTCCGCCGTCGGCACGCCGGTCCAGAACGAGTTCAAGAAACTCCACGCCGGCGTATAACGAAAAACCTTGCCGTCCGTCGTCCCCAAATACAGGTAGTCCACTACGTGGCCGCCGCAGGCGTACGCGACGACGTCGCTCGAGAGAGTTCGGATGACGCCGTAAAGGCTCCCCGTCATGGTGTAGGCTTTCAGGTCGTGGGAGCCCTCGTCGACGACGGCGAAGCACCCGGCGTACCCCTCCGGCGCGCGGTCGGCGTCGCCCAACATGACGCCCCCCGGCATGGGATACGTCGCCACCAGGCTGCCGCCCGAGGCGAAGACTCGGAGCGAGTGGCGGCCGGGGCCCTCGTAGAATATCCCGCCCACGCCCAAGCCGCCGCCGGCGTATATCCCGCGAGCGCGGGGCTCCGTCGTACCGCTCATCCGGAACGAGCTGACAATGCTGGGGTAGTCCGCGACCGCGTACTGGGTAGCAATTAACGCGACCGCGGCCGTCAAGGCCACGCTCGCCCGTCGCGTAATTATCCTATTCATAATAACTCCCTTACCTTATCTCCCGAAACTTCCCCGAATATTTCCCTATCAGACGAGACCTATATTATACCTGCGCCGCCCCCTTGTCAACCTATTTTAATAGCTATCGAGCTGCCGTGCCGTCAGGTGTTACCACCTGAAGGCTAGGGCGTCGGATGGTAACATCCGACGCCACCCCCTTAATATCGGAAGCGGGGGGGGTTTAAAACCCCCCCGCTACTGGTCTATCTTGCCCGAGCCGCGGGGCGGCGTTTTCATTTAACCGGTAAGTTTTTATTCCCCTTTGGCTTCCCCCTCCATCTCCTTGAGCGCGCGCTCCGCGTCCTCTACCTCCTTCTCCAGCCTCGCCTTGAACGGCTCGCGCGCGGCGAACGCCTCCTCCAAAAATTGGACCATCTTGGGGTAGGCGTCGAGGCGGTTCTCGAGTTTGGCCAGGCCGTGTCCCTCGTCGTCGTAGCGCAGGTAGAGGACCTTATCGTCGCCCAGGACCACGCGCGCCGCCTCGACTATCTGCTCGGCCTCGCCCACCGGCACGCGCGGGTCGTTGGCACCGTGTATCACCATCAGCGGCGAGCGGATGTCCTGGATGTGGTTTACGGGCGAGACGGCCTCCAGGAACTCGCGGTCCTCCGTGAGCGAGCCGTACTCGTCCTCGCGCAGCGAGACCCGCCACGGCCCGGTGTTCTGCAAGAAGGTGACTAAGTTGGCGATGCCGACGACGTCTATCCCGGCGGCCCAGTGGTAAGGCCGCTGCGTGAGCTGGGACAGGACCATAAAACCGCCGTAGCTCGAGCCGTAGATGGCGATCTTGAAGCGGTCGCACCACGGCAGCCGGGCCAGGTACCACCACCCCTCGTAGACGTCGAGGACCGCGTCCATCCGCTTCTCGACGTTATCGGCGTCGGCGTACGTCTTGCCGTACCCCATCGAGCCGCGGAAGTTGGGGACGAAGACGGCGTAGCCGGCGTCCAGGAAATATTGGTAGATGGCGCTGAAATAAGGCCGCTGCTGTATTTGGGGCCCTCCGTGGGCGTGGACGACGACCGGGGTGGAGCGGTCGTCCGCGACGCCCGGTGGGACGTAGAGGAAGGCCGGGACCGTCGTCCCGTCGAAGGAGGCGTAGAAGACGAGCTCGGGCGCGACGAACGACCCGGCCTCGACGCCGGCCAGCGCAGCCTCCGTAACCCGCTCCACGGTCTCGCCCCTTATGTCCCACGCGTAAACGTCTGTCGGCGTCGTCGGCGACGAGAACGTAAACACGACCTCCTCCTCGTCCGGCGAGAAGCGTATGCCCCACATCACACCCTCGGCGGGGAGCTCCGGCGGCGCCACGTCCTTCTTCCTTTTAAGGTCGCGGAGGTGGGGGACCGTGTAGCCGTCCTCGTTCGTCGTCCACAACAGGTAGCGGCCGCTCCACGACGTCTCGAGCTGGCGGACGTCCCAGGGCGGCGTCTCGAGCCACTCATATTCTCCGAGGGCCAGGTCGTAATAGGCGAGCGAGAGGAAGTCGCGGCCTTCGTCGGAGGTGAAGTAGAAGCCGTAGCCGTCGGCGTCCCAGGCCACGGCGCCTATTTCGAGCTCGCCCTCGTGCGGCGTGAGGTGCCGCGTCTCGCCCGTCTCCAAATCGATGAGGTATAGGTCGCCGTCCTGCGAGCCGTTGTAGCGGTAGAAAATAAGCTCGTAGCCGTCGGGCGAGAAGGCGAGCGCCTCGTTGTAGCCGTCGTGCTGCATTACCAGACGGCGTTCGCCGGTTTCCACGTCGTAGACGTATACGTCGAAGTAGCGCTCGTCGCGCTCGTTGGCGCCGACGGCCAGGTAGCGGCCGTCGCGGCTCCAGTCGCCGTAGCGGTATATGACTTCCGGGTTGTCGGTCAGCGCCTCGACGCTCGAGCCGTCGTCGTTCATTAGGTAGAGCTGGTCGCGCTCGTCGCCGCCGACGTCGGCTCCGGCCAGGACCTTGCCGGTGACCGGGTGCGCGACGGCGTAGGCCACGCCTTCGTCGAAGAAGGTTATCTGCTCCGGCCGGCCCGTCGCCGCGTTCGTGCGCCAGGCCTGCGTTACGCCGGTCGTTTTATTTCGGAAAATTACCTCGTCGTCGGGCAGCCAGTAACCCTGGTAGTTGCCGTGGATATTTAGATATTGCTGGATGGTGTAGCCGCGGGCCGCGGCGCAGCAGACGACTACGGCGAAGACTATCGCGATGAATTTCCGTGGCATATTCGCACCTCGGCATTTTTTGTAACATAACGGCGCCGCGGGGGCAAGCTCGGTTTACGCGTCGGCGCAATTGACGGCTCCCGGTCGGCGTGCTACCATCGGCCGCGCATCCCTAATGTCTAGACCCTCCTTACTCGTTATACTCCTTTTCGTCGTCGCCGCGGCGGCGCTGGTCTTCGTTTGGCTGCCGGCGGACGCGTTCTTCTCCTCGGACGAGGGCGTGAAGTTCATCCAGCTCCGCGCGCTGGCCGAGAGCGGCTTTCGCGACGCGCGCATAGTTTGGCCCGGCGACGAGCTGGGCCTCGAGCGCCGCTACGCCGTCGTCGAGCGCTTCTTCGAGCTGCGCGGCGGCGAGCTCTACGCGCCGCACCCGCTGTTGTTCGCGCTGGCGTCGGCGCCCGGGTGGCTCCTCCTCGGCTTCCGCGGCCTTTACTTCTTACCGCTGGCGGCCGGCGCCGCGACGGTGCTTTTAACGGTAAAGCTCGCCCGGGCGTTCGGCGCGCGCCGGCCCTGGTTCGCCGGCGCCGTCGTCGCCTTCGCCAGCCCCATATTCTTCTACAGCCTATGCTACTGGGAGCACACGGCGGCGGTCGCGCTGTGGTTGGGCGGCTTCGCGCTGCTCCTTAGGCGGTCGCCGGCGCGGTTGGTTTTGACCGGCGTAGTTTGGGCCTTCGGCGCGGCCCTCCGGCCCGAGTTCTACTGGCTCGCGGCGTGGAGCGCGGCCGCATTATTCATATTTAGTAAAGGGGACCGGGTCCGGACGGCGGCCTGGGCCGCCGCGGCCTTCGCTATAACCGTCGTCGGCCTCGAGTTATTTATGCACGCGGCGTGGGGCCAACCGGCGTTCATGCGCCTGGGCGCCAACCTCGGCTACGGCGCGCCCCGCGGCCCGGCTACGTTCCTATACGGCGTAGGCCACTCGCTGGTGCCCGTCTTCCCCTGGTACTTGGGCGCGGCCGCGGCCGGCATACTGTCGTTCGCGCTAATTGGGTTAAAATGGCGGCCCGGCGCCTACGTCGCCGCCGCCGGCGCTGTGCCGCTGACTCTCGCGTATTGGCAATTTTTCCACGGCCACGCGACGCCGCTGGCGGCGGCTTTTCCGGCGGCCTTCGGCCTCGTCTTCCTGGCTCGAGCCGAAGTGCGACGCTCCTTCCGCGGCGCCGACGCGCTCGAGAAATCTTTCTACGTCGCCGCGGCGGCCTTCGCCGTTACGCTGTTCGTCGTCATACCCGATACCAGCGGCTACGCCTGGGGGCCCCGGTTCCTGCTGTACGTCTTACCGGCGGCGGCCGTCGCTTTGGCCCGGGTAGCCGAGGGGAACGGCGGGCGCGGCCGTACCCTCCGCGCAGCCTTCGTGATCGCGCTCGCGGCGCTGTCCGCGGCGACGCAGCTCTTTGGCCTGGCGCGCCTGGCCGCGACCAAGGCCGCGCACCGCGACCTCGTCGCCGACGTTAGCTCCCGCGCCGCGGCGCCGGTTTTGACCAATAAATGGTATTTCCCGGCGTACGTCGCGCCTTTGTACTTCCGCCAACCCTTCGTGCTGGTTACGGAGGAGGAGCAGCTGGCGGATGTCGCGGAGAAGCTGGCGACGCGGGGCGTCCGGCGGGCGTACTTCGTGAGCGAGCTGCCCCCGGCCGCCGGCGAGCGCGACGACTACATCTTGGGCCTGACGACGACGCTGGCCCGCGATTTCGACGTCGTGGACGTGGGGCCGGCCGGTGGCTCGAGCCTAACGGGCCCCACCATCCCGCCGTGGCACGTCTGGTTTTTGGAAATCCCTTCGCCGCGCCCGGGGCGTTAGTATTCCCGAATAGGGCGCGCGAAACCTAAGAAAAGCGCTCCCTTACGCGGCTCTCGCGGCCGCGGCACGTTTATTTCGGCCGGCCGTTTTTTAAGGATATTATGGTTGCAAGGGGGTACGTTCTGTGATAGACTTCAACTTGCTCTGAGAGGAGAGGAGGAGAGCGCACCATGTTTAGGAAGCTTATCATAATCCCCCTGGCGCTGGCGCTATCGGCCGGCGCCGCGTTTGCCGCGGTCGACGTCCACGCCGGAGATATCGTGACCGACACGACGTGGAAGCGCAGCGGCGGGCCGGTTTACATACACGGCGACGTAGCTATCAAGGAAGGCGCGACGCTGACGATAGAGGCGGGCGTCGAGGTTCGGTTTTACGACGTAAAGGGGACCGGCGGCTACGAGGACGGTGCCGAGCTGGTAGTGCGCAGCGGCGCACTCGTCGCCGAGGGTAGTACCGGCTTGCCGGTCAAATTCACCTCCGCCAACGGCGTAAAGAAGATGGGCGACTGGGGCGCCATCGTCGTGGAGAGGTCGAATCAGATTATCCTTGAGAACGCGATAATCGAATTCGCCACCAACGGCCTACGCCTTCAAAACACGACTTCGATGGGCTCCTCCAGCTCCTCCTTCGACGGCACGATCATCCGCTACTGCCTGAACAACGGCGTCCTCGCCAGCGATTCCCGCGCCAAATTCTATCATTTGACCGTCGAGAAAAACGGGTTCGCCGGCGTAAAGGCCTTAGGCCTTCGAAGCTACGTGAATATGAATTATTGCGACTTAAGCAACCGCGACGGGATGTGGAATTTTTACAACGGCTCGAGCAACAACGTCGACGCCACGAACTGTTGGTGGGGAACGCCGCGGCCGGACGTAATTAATATGAGGATTTACGACTACCACGACAACCGCACAAAAGGCGAAGTAGATTACACGCCCTTCCTAACGGGGCCGTGGCGCGAGGGCGGCAAGGTCCCCAACTACTCGCTGGGTTTCCTCAAGACGTTCTTTAAATAACCTCGCAAAACGCCGCGATTAAAAGCCGCCCACACGGGCGGCTTTTTTATCGCGTCCCGCCGAAGTCTAAATATCCAAGTACACCGTCTTGAGCTGCGTGAAGAACTCCAGCGCCTCTTGCCCTTGCTCCCGTGAGCCGGAGGACGACTCCTTGTAGCCGCCGAAGGGGACGTGGCACGCCGCGCCGACGGTGGGCGAGTTGACGTGCACGACGCCGGCCTCGATCTGTTTTATATACCTCATCGCCCGCCTAAGGCTCTTGGTTACCAGCGTAGCCGACAGGCCGTAGGCGGTATCGTTCGCGAGCGCTATCGCCTCGTCGAAGTCGTCGTACGTCGCGACCGCGAGCACCGGCCCGAAGATCTCCTCCCGCCAAATAGTCATCTCGGCCGTGACGCCCACGAAGACGGTCGGCTCGACGAAGAAGCCGTGCGCCAGCTCGCCGTCGTCCAGGCGCCGGCCCCCGCAGGCCGGCGTCGCGCCTTCTTTCTTCCCGACCTCGATATAGTTGAGGACGCGCTCCAGCGAAGCCGCGTCCACCAGCGGGCCCATATCGACGTCGTCGCGCAGGCCGTTGCCGACGACTATCCGCTTGGCCGCGGCGCCGAGCTTGGCGGCGAACTCCTCCAGCCGGCCGCGCGGGACGATGGCCCGGCTGGTCGCGGTGCACTTCTGGCCGGTGGAGCCGAAGGCGCCGTCGGCGGCGTACGCCACCGCGCGCTCGAGGTCGCCGTCGTCGGCCAGGATGAGAGGGTTCTTGCCGCCCAGCTCGAGCTGGACCTTGACGAGGCGTTGGTGGGCCTTGGCCGCCAATCCTTTCCCCACCTCGCTCGAGCCGGTGAACGATATCGCTTTAACGTCCTCGCTCTCGCAGAAGACGTCGCCCAGCTCGGCGCCCGGGCCGTAGACCAGGTTGGCCACGCCCACCGGCAAGCCGGCGTCCGCCAGGCACTCGAACAGGCGCACCGCGGTGAGCGGCGTGTTCGTCGCCGGTTTGAGGACGACCGTATTGCCCGCGACCAGCGCCGGCGCGAGCTTCCACGCCGGGATGGCGACGGGGAAGTTCCACGGCGTGACGAGGGCGACGACGCCCAGCGGCTCGCGAAGGGTGTAGAGGAAGGTGTCGCGGCCGTCGGCGGCGAAGGTCCGGCCACCCACCCGCCGCCCCTCGCCGGCGAAGAAGTCGAATATCTGCGCCGCGCGCAGCGTCTCGCCCCGCGCCTCGCGGAGGGTCTTGCCCTCCTCGCGGGTGAAGTCGCGGCCTATGTTGTCGGCGCGCTCGCGGAGCAAGGCCGCCGCCCGGGCCAGGTACTCGCCCCGAGCGGGCGCTGGCGCGTCGCGCCAGGACGGAAACGCTTTCTTCGCGGCTTCGACGGCGGCAAAGGCGTCGCCGCGGCCGCCGCGCGAGTGGACGCTCACCAGCTCGCGGATGTCGGCGGGGTTGGCGTTCTCGTGGAGCTCGCCGCCTGCCGCGGGCATCCACGCGCCGTTTATGTAGTTGTGGAAAGTGTCGGGCATAAGTTCAGAAGTTACGGTTGTTTATCGGCGGCCGTCTTAAGCCACTCCTCCACGTACGGGAGGACCCCGGTTACGAAAGCGTTCGCCGCCGCCAGCGCGGCGTCAGCAGCGTTTTCCTCCGCGGGTATCGGCTCGTAGTCAAAGTGGAGCCGCGCGTCTAACAACCGTTGGAGCCGCCCCGCCATTTCGGCTTCGAACAACGTCTCCTCGTAGACGAAAAGGCGGTTGAAATTGGCGACGACGGCCGCGTGCCGTTTATAATGTAGTCCCCGCGTCGCGAGGGCCGCGGTCGCGGCGTAAAAAGCGGCGTAATAAGCCTCGTGGACCGCGCTCCGGTAGGCGCCCGCGGCTAAGTTGCGCTCCGCCGCGGCGAGCGCCTCGCGCGCCGTCGTTAAGTAGTGTTTGACCGTCTCGAGGAGGGTCATATCGGCACGCCCTCCTTGTTAACGTTTTTTATGAAGAAATAGCTCGCTTGACGACGGAAAGATTCCTCGGTGAAGGCAAGGGCCTGGATGAGAAACCGGAACCCGTATCGGGCCGCGACGGCGCAGCTGAGGTCCGATAGGACGCCGCGCGCCTCGGCGAGGTCCGTACCCTCGGCCAGGAATACGATGACGTCGACGTCGCTGTCGGCAACATCGTCTCCCCGCGCGCGCGAGCCGTACAGGACGACGCGCTCCACCGCGCCGCCGAAGCGTTCCCGGGCCGCGGCCGCAAATTCCCGCAACGCCCGGCGCCACGTCGCCTCCTCGGCTAAGCTGTCCTCGTCTCGAGCCACGGCCTGATTATATGGTACGGGGGGGGCGGGCGTCAAGGGCTATGGGGGCGCCAACCCCCCGGTCCAATCGGAGATCGAAAAGGCAACCCCCAGGGGTTGCCTTTCTATATCGAAACAGGTCCGGGGCCCGCTACCCACCCGTCACGACGCGTTCGGCGGTCTCAAGCTTGATGAAGCCCTCTTTCATTAGCAATTGCGTCTCCGCACGGGCTTTGCGGATCACGTCCTCGGCCTGGCGAAGGAGCTCCTCCTTCGACGCCTTGACGCGCGC
>JAUWLW010000036.1 GCA_030613505.1 Candidatus Zixiibacteriota bacterium | reverse complement strand
TGGTACGCGCGGGAGCTATTGGCCAACGACCGCGGCGCGCTAGTGCCCTTCCGCGACTGGCGGACGTTGGCTTTTTGGCTCGCCGAGCTCCTGGCGCACGACGGCGCCCGGCGGTACCTCGGTCGGCGGGCGTACCGCTTCGGCCGGCGGATGACGTGGGCCAAGTCCGCGGCGGCGTACGAGAGGCTGTTCCGTCAGGTCACGCGTTAACCCTCGGCCGCGTCAAGGCGCTGTACTACTAGCCGACCACCCGTTAAATAAAGGGGCCTCGAGACGAGGCCCCTTTTTAGCTGTGCGTTCGCGGTGAGGAACCGCGACCCTTGAAGCGCCGCTAGAACGCGCCCCCGGCGGCGTCCACGAACCAGTCGTCGCCCTCTTTCCTCAAGTGGACCGTTACTTCCTTTTCGCCGTCGTTGTCCGTCTTATTATAAACGAATGAGACTTTATCGTCCGTGTTGCCCTGGACCTTTACGAATTCCCACGAGGCGCCTTCCTCGTCCACCGCTTCCCGCGCGCTCTCCCAATACCGCGCCAGAATGCAGTTCAGGTCGTTCTTTTCGTACTCGGCCTTCCGCTTCGCCGACGACAATTCTAAAAAGGTGTCGAAGTCGTCGTCCACGGCGGCTTGCAGGTAAGCGTCCGCCACTTCCTGGATCTCCTCGAGCTGGGCGGAATTATTCGCGGCGTACGCGAATCCCGCCAGAGCCAGCGCCAGTAATGCACACGTCAAAGTCCGCATATCGACCTCCTAGTTTGAATTGATGGGGGGAATAGTTAAGCTCCGAAGATTAACACGGCTCCCGGCGAATATCAACGGTAAAACGGCCGCCCGCCGTCGCGCCCACCAGCCTGGGCCGCGTCAAGGCGCTGTACTACCAGCCGACTACCGGTTAAATAAAAGGGGCCGCGAGGCCCCTTTTTCCCCCCCGCTCTCGTTTTAAGTTGACAGCTCCTGTCAGGGGGATATATTATAATCTATAAGGCGCTTTCCGCGCCCAGAGGGAAAATGGCGGCACCGGATAAGATTAAAAAGCTGGTGGACGATTTCGAGCGGCTCAAGAGAGGCCGCGTACCTGATAGCTTCGACGAGGCCCAACTCCGCGTCAGTTACGTTAATCCGTTCTGGGAGGCGTTGGGTTGGAACGTCCGCGACTACCGCGAGGTCGTAATAGAGAAAGTAGTACCGATGCGCCACAGCACCAAGCGCGCCGACTACTGCTTCCTACTCAACGGCCGGCCGGCCTTCGTTCTCGAAACGAAAGATTTCCGCAAGCACCTAGACGACCCCGACATAGTATTCCAGCTCAATCGCTACGGTTACAATCTCCCCGTTGACTTCGGCTTCCTTACCAACTTCGCCGAGCTACAGCTCTATGAGACGTGGAAGCGGCCCCTCATAGAGAACCCCGTTAAAAATCGCGTCAATAAGTTCCACTTCGATTATCAGGAATACGTCGAGCGGTGGGACGAGCTCGCCGCGGCGCTTGCCCGCGACGCCGTGGCCGCCGGCGCTCTCAACGAGTTCCTCACAAAGAAAGAGCCTACCCGCAACAAGGAGGCCGTCGACCGCAAGTTCTTCGAGGGCCTCAACGAGTGGCGCGCCGAGCTAGCCCGCGTCATCGCCCTCCGTAATATTGACCTAAGCGTACACGACATCAACGAGGCCGTACAGCGCATCCTCGACCGCTGCATCTTCATGCGCGTAATAGAGGACCGCGGCATCGAGGCCACCGAGCTACTGCTCGACGCCCTAACCCGGTGGGGCCGCGAGAAAGAAAAGCCGTTGTACCGTTACGTCGTAGACAAGTTCCGATATCTCGACCCCCAATACAACGGCGAGCTCTTCGAGAAACACTTCTCGGAGGAATTGCTCGTCGACGATAAACCCCTTCGCGATTTCATGGAATCCCTCTACTATCCCAAATCCCCGTACCAGTTCAACGTCGTCGGCGTTGAGATGTTGGGGACGATCTACGAACGCTTCCTCGGCTCGACGATTCGCCTTACGAAAACCCACCGCGCCGTCGTCGAGGAGAAGCCGGAGGTCCGCAAGGCCGGCGGCGTTTACTACACGCCCAAGTACATCGTCGATTATATTGTGGAGAACACCGTCGGCGAGCTTCTCAAGAAATGCAAAACGCCGGCGGCCGTGGCGAAGCTGAAAATATTGGACCCGGCCTGCGGCTCCGGCTCTTTCCTGCTCGGCGCGTTCCAGCGCCTTATCGACTGGCACGAGGATTACTTCAACGCGAACCCCGATAAAATAGGGAAGGGTTTGGCCGCGGCGTGCTGGCACGACGCGGAAGAGGGAAAGTATCGCCTCACCGCCAGGTATAAGGGTCAGATACTCGTCAACAACCTCTTCGGCGTCGATATAGACCCGCAGGCGTGCGAGGTCACGCGGATGTCGCTCTACCTCAAGATATTGGAAAGCGTGAACGTACAGTTTCTGATGAAGACGGCGCTACTCCCGCAGCTCGATAACAACATAAAGTGCGGCAACTCGCTCATCGGCTCGGATTATTGGGACTTCGTCCGCGAGAAGCAGCGGGAATTGTTCGAACGGACCGAGAAAGAAGAACGCCGCGTCAACCCGTTCGACTGGGAGGTGGAGTTCGAGGAGATAATGCAGAATGGCGGGTTTGACGCGGTGATCGGGAATCCGCCGTATATCCGGAGTATCGCGTTAAAAGAGGTAGCGCCGTTGTCCTGGGCCGCGTATCGTAAAGTATATAAATCCGCTTCCGAAAAAGAATGGGATATTTACCTTTGCTTCGTGGAGAAAGGGCTCACCGTTTTGAGTGCTACAGGTAAACTCAGTTATATTATTCCGAATAAATTCGTTAACTCGCAAGTAGGCGCGAACTTGCGTACTATTATCAGCGAAGGCCGACACCTTGAGGCGCTAGTTCATTTCGGCGCCTTCCAAGTGTTCGCGGGCGCTACCAACTACACGTGTTTACTCTTTCTTACGAAACAACCTAACGATAAAGCAACGATCTGGAGGTTTACCGGCGAGTTAAAAAGGCGCGGGGATAATTGTCCTTTACCCGAAGAATCCCAGCCGTCGTGGGTAATTTCAGAACAGGAAAACGCCCGCCTTGGCGCGGCCCCGTGGGTTATAACTACTTCGGGAAAGAGCGTAGACCTTAAGAAGTACGGTAGCCTTGTTTTGCGTGATATAGCCGACGTTTTCCAAGGTACCGGTACGCGGGCCGATAGTGTGTTTTGCGTCCGGCTAAAATGGAAAACAGGCCGATTACTTACCGCTTTCTCGTACGCGTTAGATAAGGAATTACATCTGGAAACGGCCCTCCTTCATCGCGTATTCCGCGGTAAAGATATAGGGCGGTATACGGCTAAAGGTGTTTCGAGCGGACTATTACTTCCTTACGAAAGGATCGAAGGCAAATACGTTTTAATTAAGGAAGCGAAACTCCGGGACATGTACCCAAAGGCGTTCGCCTACCTTCGGGAATGCAAACCGATATTGGACGCGCGCGAAGACGGCCGTTTTAAAGGGAAAGGTTGGTATTGTTTCGGCCGGCCTCAGAATCTTAACAGGTTCGAGACGGCCGAGAAGATCGTATGTCCCGACGTTGTAGACAAAGGTTCGTGTTACTTAGATAGGGGCGGTTTTTGGTTATTGGATACGACGTACGGTATAAAATTGAAGGAAGGAATTCCGTTCGACCTCCGATATTTAGTAGGGATCTTGAATTCGCCGTTGCTCACCCGTTTCCTAAAAGAAACGGGCACCCCTTTACGGGGCGGCTATTTCCGGATGAAGACGGCGTACCTTAATCCTTTCCCAATCCGGGCCATTGACTTCAACGATAAAGCCGACGTCAAGCGGCACGACAAGATGGTGGCGTTGGTGGAGGAGATGCTCGAGCTGCACAAGCGCCTCGCCGCTGCCAAGTCCGACGCGGATAAGAAAAGGATCCAGCGCGCCGTCGACGCCACCGACCGCAGAATCGACGCGCTGGTCTACGAGCTGTACGCCCTGACGGATGAGGAGATAAGGACCGTGGAGGGAAACAAATAGGAGGAAAAATGGCTTTGACCGACGAACAAAAACAGCGCGCCGTGGAAGTAATGAAAGAATACCTCGACGCACCTCCGGCGGAAGACCGTTCCCAGTCGGTGGAACAAAACGCGGAATTGGACAAAAAAAGGGTCGAAGTAATCGACAGCATCCTTAAACCGCTTCTTAACGGTTATCTTGCCGGCGAAGTCCCGCTTGAAGAATTCAAATCTAAAATCGATAGCACAAACAAGCGTCACGAGTGTTGGGGATTCCGGGGTACTAAAGGCCAGATGTTTTTCAATATGGTTTTCAACGTCGCGGACGAAAAAGGAGAACTCGACCAGGAATTAAAAGCTGCTATTACAGTCCCCGCGAATGAACAGGTAGCGTCGAGCCGAATTAAGACCTTCGCGAGTTATGTGAACCGCCTCCGCAGCCAGTGGTTGGAAGCCGGCGGAACGGGTTATAAAAGCCCGAAACTACCTAGTATACCGTTCTTTATATCGTATTTCTGGCAAATACAAGAAAGGGACCTTTGGCCCGTTTATTATACTAGCGCCGTAAATACTTTAGCAGATCTTAATATCTGGAAACCTTCCGGCGACCGTGCGGCCGATTATACCTCTTTCAAACAGGTTCACGAAGAATTAGCCGCTCTATTCTCCGAAGCCACAGGCAGGCCCTTCTCGCTTTACGACGTAGAACACGTGTTTTGGTGCAAAGGTGGGCTAACCGACTCGGGAGCTTCCAGTACCGGGACTTCTCAAGAAGGTACTTCGGGAGTAATTGGTACCGACCGCGAACTCCCGGAAAGCTATGTCCCACCTATCATCGCGGTTCTGCCTCGTTTAGCGAAAAACGACGAAGCTCTTGCCGAAGCGGCGCACCGTTCCGGCACAAAAATAGAAAACGCTTTCGAAAAATATACGCACGCCGCGTTCACGATATTAGGTTACGAGACTAGATTACTTGGGCAGGGCGCGGGCCGAGTCCCTGACGGCGTCGCCATTGCCGACCAAGGGAATTACGCCCTCTTATGGGACGCAAAAGTCAGGGCAGGCGGTTATAGCTTGGGTACCGATGACCGCACAATAAGGGAATATATAAATAAACAGTACCGGGAATTGAGACGAAGATCGTTACTTAAAATGTACTATGTAATAGTGTCCAGCTCATTCGCGGAGGATTTTGACGACGCGATTTCGATGCTGCAAATGGAAACGGAAATAAGCGAGGTCTGTTTAATAGAAGCGGAAGCCCTCGTCGCCATGGTAGATGCGAAAATACGCGCGCCTCTCGAAACAACTTTAGGCCCCGACGGCCTCCAACGAATATTCAACCTCGGCGGCGTTATTACGGCGGAAACGGTCCGCGAATATTTATCGTAACCCTATCTACGACCTCTACGGCCTGACGGATGAGGAGATAAAGATAGTAGAATCGTAGGGGACGGTCTTTAGACCGGCCCACCTTGAGGGTTAAAAGATATGTGGGATTCGGCGGCACGGCCTGAAGGCCGCGCCCTACGTAAACACGCCGACTAATCTACGAGCTGTACGGTTTGACCGATGAGGAGATAAAGACCGTGGAGTACGCCCCTGCCCGGTCTACCCGAAGGGCGGAGTTTCCTTTAAAAATTATACGAATTATCTTGACTTCCCTGAATCCCTATGTTATATTTCCAGCGGCTCGGGGTCGGCCGACGCGTCGGCTCGCGGGCTTATGTTGCGCTCTTTGAAAACTACATAGTGAAGTGAAAGGCCACGGCGACTATTTTACGATAGTCGCGGGTAACCCTTTTACTTGACCACAAGCATGCTATGGTCAAGATACTAAGGGCGTACGGTGGATGCCTTGGCGTCAGCAGGCGAAGAAGGACGTGGCCGGCTGCGAAAAGCCCCGGGGAGTCGCTAAGCAGGCAGTGATCCGGGGATATCCGAATGGGGCAACCCGGCCGGGGTCATACCCGGTCAGCGGCGCCTGAATACATAGGGCGTCGCGGCAAACGCGGTGAACTGAACCATCTCAGTAACCGCAGGAAGAGAAAGTAACTACGATTCCCCTAGTAGCGGCGAGCGAAAAGGGAAGAGCCTAAACCGTGCGCGGCGTTAAAGGCCGCCGCCGTTGTCGTGCGCGGGGTCGTGGGACCCGGACGGAGGGTTCGGCGTGAACCCTCGGGAAGTAAGAAATCTCGTTGCTAGCCGAAGCTTATGGAAATCTGAGCCATAGAAGGTAAAAGCCCTGTAGGCGAAGGCGGCGAGACTTCCTGGTCCGGGCACCCAAGTAGGACGGGGCCCGTGAAACCTTGTCCGAATTCGGGAGGACCATCTCCTAAGGCTAAATACTCGCTGACGACCGATAGTGAACTAGTACCGTGAGGGAAAGGTGAAAAGTACCCCTGTGCGGGGAGTGAAATAGTACCTGAAACCGTACGCTTACAAGGTGTAGGAGCCCCTTCGGGGGTGACTGCGTGCCTTTTGCATAATGAGCCGGCGAGTTACTCGTCTGCGGCGCTAGCTTAAGGCCAAGAGGCCGGAGGCGCAGCGAAAGCGAGTCTTAATAGGGCGTTAGTCGCAGGCGGTAGACCCGAAACCGGGCGAGCTACCTATGGCCAGGGTGAAGCGCGCGTAAAAGCGCGTGGAGGCCCGAACCCACCTAGGTTGAAAACTGGGGGGATGAGCTGTGGGTAGAGGTGAAACGCCAATCGAGCCCGGAGATAGCTGGTTCTCCCCGAAATAGCTTTAGGGCTAGCCTCCGGGGTTAACGGACGGGGGTAGAGCACTGGTTGGGCTAGGGCGGCTTGCCGTACCAAACCCAGATAAACTCCGAATACCGTCCGCCACCACCCGGGGAGTCAGACTGTGGGGGATAAGCTCCATGGTCGAAAGGGAAACAGCCCAGACCGCCGATTAAGGCCCCTAAGTGTTGGCTAAGTGGGAAAGGATGTGAGAACGCTCAGACAACCGGGAGGTTGGCTTAGAGGCAGCCATCCTTGAAAGAGTGCGTAACAGCTCACCGGTCGAGTTTTCTCGCGCCGACAATGTAGCGGGGCTCAAGCCAACCGCCGAAATCGCGGACCATGGCCTCTTCGGAGGCGTGGTGGTAGGGGAGCGTTCGGCCGGAACGAAGGCACACTGCGAGGTGTGTTGGACCGCGCCGAAGTGAAGATGCCGGCATGAGTAAACGATAATAAGGGTGAGAAACCCTTTCGCCGTAAGCCTAAGGTTTCCTGAGGAAGGCTACTCCGCTCAGGGTTAGTCGGCCCCTAAGCCGAGGCCGAAAGGCGTAGGTGATGGGCAACGGGTCAACATTCCCGTACCGCTCGATGGGCGCGATGGGGTGACGCAGGAGGGTAGGCCATCCGGGTGTTGGACGTCCCGGTGCAAACCCGTAGGGGGGTCCCGTAGGTAAATCCGCGGGACCGGCTTTCAAGCCACCCCGAGGGGTGATGCCGAGATCGTTTGGAATCGAAGTGGCTGATCCCACGCTGACGAGAAAACCCTCTAAGTATACCGTCGGGCGACCGTACCGCAAACCGACACAGGTAGGCAGGTAGAGCATACCAAGGCGCTCGAGAGAACCCCTGTTAAGGAACTCGGCAAAATGACCCCGTAACTTCGGAAGAAGGGGTGCTCCTTGAGGTGAGACGACTTGCTTGTCGAGCCTTAGGGAGTCGCAGATAATCGGCCCAAGCGACTGTTTACTAAAAACACAGGACTCTGCTAAGCCGTAAGGCGATGTATAGGGTCTGACGCCTGCCCGGTGCTGGAAGGTTAAGGTGAGGCGTTAGCTCCCTTCGGGGAGCGAAGCGCTGATCTGAAGCCCCAGTAAACGGCGGCCGTAACTATAACGGTCCTAAGGTAGCGAAATTCCTTGTCGGGTAAGTTCCGACCCGCACGAATGGCGTAACGACTTGGGCGCTGTCTCAACAGGGGACTCGGTGAAATTGTAGTACCCGTGAAGATGCGGGTTACCCGCGGCGGGACGGAAAGACCCCGGGAGCTTTACTGCACCCTGGCGCTGGATTTCGTTCTGGTCTGTCTAGGATAGGTGGGAGGCTGTGAAGCGCGGGCGTCAGCTCGCGTGGAGCCGTCCTTGGAATACCACCCTTGTCATAATGAGGTCCTAACCTTCGGCCGTGAATCCGGTCGGGGGACAACGTCAGGCGGGTAGTTTGGCTGGGGCGGCCGCCTCCTAAAGAGTAACGGAGGCGCCCAAAGGTCCCCTCAGCGCGTTTGGAAATCGCGCGTCGAGTGTAAAGGCACAAGGGGGCTTTACTGCGAGAGCTACAGCTCGAGCAGTTGCGAAAGCAGGGCTTAGTGATCTTACGGTCCCGAATGGAAGGGCCGTAACTCATCGGATAAAAGCTACCCCGGGGATAACAGGCTGATCGTACCCGAGCGTCCACAGCGACGGTACGGTTTGGCACCTCGATGTCGGCTCGTCGCATCCTGGGGCTGGAGAAGGTCCCAAGGGTTTGTCTGTTCGCCAATTAAAGCGGCACGTGAGCTGGGTTTAGAACGTCGTGAGACAGTTCGGTCCCTATCCGCCGTGGGCGTAGGAGATTTGAGAGAAGCTGCCCCCAGTACGCAAGGACCGGGGTGGACGAACCTATGGTGATCCGGTTGTCGCGCCAGCGGCATAGCCGGGTAGCTAAGTTCGGCCGGGATAAGCGCTGAAAGCATCTAAGTGCGAAGCCTCGCTCAAGATAAGATCTCCCTGAAGGCCACCGGAAGACTACCGGTTTGATAGGCCGGAGGTGTAAGCGCGGCGACGCGTTAAGCTGACCGGTACTAATAGGCCGTTCGTCTTGACCATAGCAGTCGCACTCATACGCCCCGCGACTATCTAGTCGCCGTCGTGCCTTTCACGTTCGCTATGTAGCATATATACGAAATATTTCCTGGTGGCCATGGCGGCGGGGTAACGCCCGTTCCCATTCCGAATACGGAAGCTAAGCCCGCTCGCGCCGATGGTACTTGGGGGGAGACCCCCTGGGAGAGTAGGACGCCGCCAGGATTGCTTTTTGTGGGCCACACATTCTTGTGTGGCCTTACTCTTGTGGCGGCCCCACCGGCTGAAGCCGGCGGGCTCGCCGGTTAAAACCGGCGGTTAAACGCTACGCCCGTGAAGGACCGGCCGCTGAAGCGGCCGGTATTGATATGAAAGTTGACTTGTGGCCGGGCGTTTGTTAGCTTATCTGAATTAACGTGCCACGAGCATCTAAAACCATATAGGAGGTATCGAATTGAGATATATTGTCTGTTGGGCGTCGGTATTGGCGGTCACCCTTGTGGCTGCGGCGCCGTATGGCGCCGAAGCTTGTACCGGCATAACGCTCAAGGCCGAGGACGGCTCGACGGTATTAGCCCGCACGATGGAGCTGGGCGGCGACCTCGTCCAATGGGGCCTGGCCGTCGTACCGCGCGGCACCGCGTACGTGGGTACGACGCCGTGGGGGAGCCCCGGCGTGAAGTGGACGGCTAAATACGCCTTCGCCGGGGCGAACTCGTTCGGCCTCCCGCACGTGGCCGACGGCGTCAACGAGGCGGGCCTGGCGACGGGCGTGTTTATGTTCGCGCATTACGCCGAATACCAAAAAGTAGCCGAGCGCGACGCCGACAAGACGCTGGCTTCCTTCGAGTTGGCGACGTGGATCCTCTCCAACTTCGCGACGGTGGCCGAGGTCAAGGAGGGGCTGTCGCAAGTGAAGGTCGCGGCCGTAACGCTCGAAGCGCCGGGGTGGGGCGACGCTCCGCCGTTCCACTGGATCGTCGTCGACGAATCGGGCGCGGCCGCCGTCATCGAATACGTCGGCGGCGAGCTTACGGTCCACGACAATCCGCTGGGCGTAATCACGAACGCGCCGACGTTCGATTGGCACCTCACCAATTTAAAGAGTTACGTCAACCTATCGCCCCGGGACGTGCCGGAGCTCGAGCTCGGCGCTTTGCCGTTGACGCAGTTCGGCCACGGCTCCGGGTTGCGCGGCCTACCGGGTGACTTCACGCCGCCGTCGCGGTTCGTGCGCGCGGCCTTCCTGAAGAGCTCCGTCCTTCCCGTAAAGACGGCGGACGAAGCCGTCGTCCAGGCGTTCCACGTCCTCAACCAGTTCGACATTCCGCTCGGCGTGGTGCGCGGCGCGGGCCCGGCCGGCCAGCCGATATACGAGCAGACGGACTGGACCAGTGCCTCCGACCTCAAGAACCGCCGCTACTACATCCACACCGTCGACACGCGCCGCGTCTACATGATCGATTTGATGCGCGCGCCGCTCGACGGCGCCGCCTATATCAACGTACCGCTCCCCACGGAGGAGGTCTTCGAGGACCTCACGCCGGCGGCAGGCGAATAAAGAAAAGCACCGCCGGGATTCATCTAAGAATAAACAACCCGCCCCGAAGGGCGGGTTTTCTTTTGGTTTCTTATGTGCTTAATCCCCGGTGTTGGCGCGAACCAGGTCCTCCCGCGCCCAGCCTACGTCGTGCTCCCTCGCGTGAAGGCGATACCACCCCTGGTGGTCCCCCAGAATCTGGAACTCCGTCCCGGGCCGGACCGTGACGCGGACGTCGCTTTCCCGGCTCGGCCGTTCGTACAACGGGATCGCGGTCTTCGCCTCGTACCACACTCCCGGCACGGGCGTCTCGTCTCCCTCCGCCTCCAAGACGCCGGCTTCCTCCCGGCTCTCCTCGTCGGCCTCCTCCCCCGAGGGGTTGATGATTGCAATGACGGCGCCGGCGATAACGGCCAGGAATACGGCAGCGGCGATGGATAACGCGGCGCGCGGCTTCCGGAGGCCGAAGCGGTTTAAAAGTAGTTTTATACCGTGCGGGGCGAGGGGGGCGCCGCACCGCGGGCACGCGGCCCCGTATCCGGGCGGCACGGCGGCGTCGCAGAGGGGGCATTTAATTGGTTCGACCTGGACCATATATCTTCCGAGGGGTTACGATTTTCTAAAGCACCACAACCCAATGTAACAGAGTTGCGGTTACCGCCGCAACCGGAAAATTCGGCGCGGCCTGGATTGCGTCTCTAAACCCGCCCCGAAGGGCGGGTTTTCGGTTGTCTCATCGTCGGTCGACGAGTGCGTAGTCCTTGCCCAGGTTGGCCTTGATTACGTCGGCCCGCACCCAACCCCAGGTATGGTTTCTCGTGCTGATATGGAACCACTCGTCGTACGCGCTCATGACCTGGAATTCGCCGCCGGCCTTGAGTATAGCCTCGGTATCGCTGTCGTCGTGCGGCGCCTCGTAAAGCGTAATGTTCGTCTTGGCTTTGAACCACGTATCGGGCATGGGCGCCTTACGGCTCTCCGCTTTCCACACGCCGACGTCTTCTTGGCCCGATACTTTGGCCTGGCCGTCGTCGCCGCATTGCGAAATGGCCGCGACGACGGCGATGATGATTCCTATCAGGATAGGCGCGACGACCGCTATTACGACCACCCACAGCTTGCCGCGGCCGCCGGCGCCGGAGATGCCGGAGGCGTAAACGAGCCACCGGCCGTCCTCCTTGCGCAGCTTCCAGTAGAACGGTACCTGCATGTGGTTCACGCGGCCCGAGTTGAGGAAGATGAAGACCTCGACCGTTACGACGACCTCGGCCTGCGCCGGCGTCAGCTTGCGGAAGTCCGCCGCCACCGTGTAGCGCTTCATGTCGGTGGTGACGAACTGCGCCGTTGCGCCCTGGCGCGCCTTCGCCCGGAACCTCTCGTTCGCCGCGGAGATGCACGACATGTAGGCGTCCATGTCCTCGCGGTTGATGGCCTCCTGCGTGCGCCGGATGACGTCGAGTACGGCGTCGGCCTCCTCGCGGAGGGTCCCCGTCGGCTCGCCCGCCGGCAACCGCGAGAAGATCAGCTTGGGCTCGAACGGGACCTCCTTCGTCGCGCGCGTCACTTCCACGCCGGGGAGGTTCTGGAAGATGAACGGCGGCTTGACGCCCATGTCGACGCCGACGGTGCCGAACGCGCGTTTGGCGTCGCGCAGTTGTTTGCGGTCGGCCTTGGTGACCTCGAGGGCGGAGCCGCAGTAGGGGCAGGTTACGGCGCCGGCGCCGTGGATGGCGCCGCCGCAGTTGGGGCATTTTATAGATTGTACCTCGACCATCATCCCGGCTCCTTCTCGTCGTTTGCAGGGTGCGTAGTTGGAATAATAGGAAAAGGCGGCGCGTTTGGCAACGGTTATTTGGCGACCGGCGGTTCAAAAATCGTAGGGCCGTACCTTTAGGCGCGGCCACCTTGCTCCGCCGGCTTAGGCCGTCGGGCCCGCCGGTTGAAACCGGCGGTTAAGCGCTAAGCGGGTTACGTACCGGCCGCTCAAGCGGCCGGTATAGGTCGCCGGGGGCAGCGGTATCCCTTGATAATAATATAACCGTATGGTAGCTTACGCGAAACGCTGGCCGGACCTTGCGGGCGGCTTCTAACGCGTAACGGGAATAGGAAGGAGTGAAAATGAAACGGCTGCTTAGGATCGCTTCGTTGACGGTTGCCGTTTTATACCTCGCGCCGACTTTGAGCTCGGCCTGCTCCGCGTTCTGCCTGGCCGACGGCGACACGGCGGCGGTAGGACGGAATTTCGATTGGTTGGGCGACTACGGCCTGATCTTCATCAACAAACGCGGCGTCGAGAAAACGGCCTTTCACGTCGATAAACCGGTTAAATGGAAATCGAAATACGGCAGCGTCTCGTTCAATATACTGGGGCGCGAGTTCGCCATCGACGGCGTGAACGAAGCCGGCCTGGTCCTGGCGACGCTGTGGCTGCCGGAGTCGCAATACGAACCGGCCGACAAACGGCACGCCATACTCAACGGCCAATGGGTCCAATACCAGCTCGATACCGCCGCTACGGTTAAGGATGTAGTCGCGAGCCTCGCCAAAGTGCGCGTTGAGGAGTTCGAGCATATCGCGCCCGTCCACTTCTTCGTGGCCGACAAGAAGGGCGACGTCGCCATAATCGAATTCATCCGCGGCGCCGTCGTGTATCACACCGGCGATACCGCGCCCATTACGGCTATAACCAACAATACCTATGCTGACTCCGTAATAGACCTGGTGTGGTACGAGGGTTTCGGCGGAAAGAAAGCGCTCCCCAAGTCGATGTCGTCGTTGGACCGCTTCGTCCGCGTAGCCGCTCATGCGAACGCGTACGACGACGCTTCGGGCGTTACGCCCACCGACTACGCGTACGATACTCTCGAGAGCGTCACCTACGAGGCCGGTGTACTGTACCACTACGGGACCATGTGGAGCTGGGTCATGGATATACCCGACGGCGTCGTTTACTTCCAGTCCAGGAAGAACCCGAAGCGGCGGTACTTCAGGCCGGCCGATTTCGACTACTCGAACAAGACGCCGGTCACGATGCTCGACGTGAACGCCGGCGACGAGGGCTTGGTTACGCCTGGGGATTTCACGGCCTACGACGAAGCAGCGAACCGCCGGATTATACGCAAGACGTTCGACATAATGGCGTATTTGGCCCACGTACCGGACGCTTTACCCGAAGAGATAGCGGCGTACCCGGCGACGACGAAGGTCGCCAGGTAGGCGAGCAGGCCGCCGTCATAACGATAACGTAGGGCCGTACCTTCAGGTGCGGCCACCTTGCCGCCGTCCGCCGAGGCTGGCGGCCTACGTTTCGCGGGTTGCGCACCGGCCGCGGTGTTTTATTTGACTTCGGGCCGCGTACGGATTATAATTACGCGAGGTGTTTCTTATGGCGAAAACAAAAACGACGCCGGAATACGTCTTCATACCCGTCGAGGTATTCGAAGCCGCGGAAACGCTTGAGGACCTCGAGGATTGGCTCATAGCCCACAACGAGGAGTTGCTAGTCCGCCTACGCCGGGCGCGCGAAGAACACGGGCGCGGCGACGCCAAGGCCGCGGCGGAAGTCCGTAAAGACCTCGGCCTGTGAGCCGGCGCGTCATCTATTCGGCCTCGGCGATTAAAGCCCTGCGGCGTCTCGACAAGCCAATTGCAAAACGTATTATGGACAAGGTGGAAGCCCTTGCCGCCGGGAAAGAAATCGCGTTAACGCCGTTGAAATTCGTACCGCCGGATTTAGGGCCTTTGTATAAGTATCGCGTCGGCGACTACCGGGTGTTGTTTCGACTGGAGGGGGACGATATCAACGTAGACGTTGTTGCCCACCGCTCCGAGGTTTACAAAGTCCTAAGACGCCGGTAGCCGGCCCGAGCTAAAGGCCGTCCCCTACGTTGCCCTTGACAACGGCGCCGAAAAAGGTTATTATATTTTTGAAGGGAATGGGTACGCGAGGTAAAAGGGAGTGCGAAAGATTAAACGCGAATATCGCCAGCGCCCCTCGCCGGCTCAGGCCGGGAGGGGCGGTGATTATATAAGAATAAGGGGAAGCGGAATAGTTTAACGTTTCAAGGAGACTAGTTAGGATAGCGGGACGGCGACCGGTTTTAAACGCAAAACTACCGCTTAGCTCGCGGGAAAGGAGTCCGAAATGGTTCGTAAATATCCGCCGCTACCTATTACAAAATGTAAAACCGGGACGATGAAGTTCCCCGACGGTAGGGTACTACATCACCACGTTGAAGAGGAAGTTAAGCACGTCAGCAAAGCTTTCCCGAATTGTTGCCTATATATCCAAAAGCTACGTTTCAAAGAGAACAACGAAGTTGAGTTAAGGTTTGGTTATTATATAATCGGGAAGACCGGTAAAAGCCAAGGTAAATGGGTTTGGGGGCAGTTTTGCCCATCCTTCCCGAGAGGAGATTTCGTAGCTTTAATAGCAAAGGCTAAAAGGGCAGGGTTGATGTAAAATAACGAATACTATCTAAGCGCAACGCGTTCCGAATACGGCAGCTAAGCCCGCCCGCGCCGATGGTACTTGGGGGCCGACCCCCTGGGAGAGTAGGACGCTGCCAATCAGGAGATATATGTTAGAGTAGAATATATTGCTAATGCTACTAATGGCATCTGTGTTGAATACTTTTATAGATACGAGCCGAGTTAGTTAGATTGAAAGGCAGATTAGAAAAGATTTTGTTAGAAGAAAAGCGGAACCGAAAGGAGAAGATGTATTATAAGATATTTAAGAACAAGAGAAGATGTAAAAGAGTAGTTTCCCCAAAATTTTGTTAAACATAAGTGGAGGTAACAACGGTGAAGAAAGTAGTGTGTATTTTGGGTTTGGTTGCGCTCCTGGTTACGAGCGTGGCCGCTACAGGTAAGCAATATTTAGTTGGCAATACCCTTGGGTCAGAAATTAGTCACCCTTACAATCAGTCCCAAGCCACTAGTATGAGGTTTCAGTGTAGATTTAGCGACGACTATCTGGAAGCCGGTACTATTACAGAGATTGAGTTGTATTTGAAAGGATCCCTTGGGCCTAGTAAAGAGCTAATATTCAAGAATCTGCAGGTGTATCTCTGCCATACACACAATCGTACATTATCTATCAAGTTCGCTGAGAATTACACAGGAACACCTGTAAGAGTTGCTTCTAAATATGAATACCGAATACCCGCCCGTTACGATGGATATTTACCTGTGGTATTTGATAATAATTTTGAGTATTGGGGTAAGGGATATCCTCTATTGTTTGAGGTACAGTGGAATGGCCACAACGGTGTAAAAGAAGATGCGTTTGCAGAAACCTCTTACCCCGCCTATCCTAAAGGTGGAAGTGTTTGTGCTTACAATGTATATGCTGAATCCGGGGCAGTTACAACTCATTGTTTTCATGCCAGAGTAAGTGTCAGTTATTTTACTGGCATAAAATATACTTCCCTTGGCAGAATAAAGGTTTTGTACAGATAAATATCTGGAGAGCATAAAATAGTTGATATTATAGTTCATAATCATTTTCTACATGTTGATGTAGAGGAAAGGATCATATAATATAGGTTTAAGGAATCCTTAGCGAAGTTCCGCCTTCCTACGCATTAATTAATCGATGTTTCTCCTAACCTCCTAAGTGCCTAACCCAGGAGGTTCTTTCGTGGACGTTAAGGTATATGTGGTAGTGGTGGCGGCCGCGGCGCTCGCGGCTGGCGCGGCCTCGCTCGCGCAGACGGGCGCCCCCTTATAGTTTGCCCTCCGCGGTTTTTTGCGTTATAATGACCCAGGTAATCTTATGGCTAAGAAGACGAAAGACGTAATCGAGATCCCGGCGGACGTGTGGGCCGGCGCCACCTCGCTAGAGGACCTGGAAAACTGGCTCATCGCCCACGAGCCCGAATCTATCGCCGCGCTGACGGAAGCCCGGGACCAGCACCTCCGCGGCGAGCTGATTTCGCTGGAAGAGATACGGGCCCGCCTTGCCGCCCGCGCCGCTAAAGCTTAGGTTTACGCCGCGCGCCGCGGCGGACCTCGAGCGATTGAGCGTTGACGTAGCTAGTCGTATCGTCGATAAGTTAGCTTGGTTGGCCGAACACCCGGAAGTTAAAGTAGAGCGGCTCGTTGAAATGCCGTCCCATTTAGAAGCGCTTTTGAAGTTGCGTGTGGGCGATTACCGGGCGTTGTTCTGGTTTCAGGAGGACACGATCGTAGTCTATCGCGTGGGCCACCGCTCTACGATATACAAGAACATTTAGCGAAGCCCGTTCCGAAGCCGAATCCGGCAGCTAAACCCCTTTCCCCTTGACAACCCCCGCCGCTTCTCCTAACCTCTTGGGTGCTTAAAGCCCAGGAGGTTTTTCGTGAACGTTAAGGCGTATATAATGGTGGTGGCGGCCGCGGCGCTTGCGGCCTGCCCGGCCGCAATCGCGCAGGAGGGCGCCGAGGCCAAAGAGGCCGCCGCGGAGAAGAAGGGCGAGGCCCTCAAGCTCGAGCGCGCCGCCGAGCTCGAGAAGATGGGCGAGCTCGAGAACGTCTCGCCGACGCTCGCCGTCGCCGTCAAGAGTTGCGTCCTCCAACCCGTCGGGGAGCCGAAGAAGAAGGGCAAGAAGGAGGAAGCAATTGACGTCGGCGGCGACGACTGGGGCGAGCTGGCCGGCTCACTCTTCCGCGCCGTCGAGCGCGAGATGCGCGAGGACCGGGAGGAGGTCCCGCCGGACCGCGCCAAGGCCGGCGAGGGGAAGGTCTACGTCCACGTCGCGGTCCTGGTCAAAAACCTGAGCGCGAAGACGCAGCTCGTGGTGGCCGGCGACTTCACGCTCCAGACGCCCGAGGGTTTTACGGTCAACTACAACGTCAGGACGTACGGGACCGCGGACCCCTTTGACGGCATCTACCTCCCGCCCGGCGCCTCGAGCGGCGGCAAGCTGGTCTTCGTCCTGCCGCCTCGCGACGAGTACACGCTGCATTATTATAATCCGCAGACCAAGGCCGCGGGTACGAAGCGCGTCCTCGTGATGCGCGGCGACTGAGAGCGTAGGGCCGTACCTTTAGGTGCGGCCACCGTATATCGTAGGCCGCACATTCCTGTGTGGCGCCCCGCCGGTTAAAATCGGCGTATCCGCCGGCTGAAGCCGGCGGTTAACTTGCTACGCGGGTGACGTACCGGCCGCTTGAGCGGCCGGTTTCGACATATACCGGTGGGCCGGCCTAAAGGCCGTCCCCTACGAAAACAAGCGCCGCCCCCTCGAGGCGGCGTTTTTGTTTGCCTACGCGTCGGCATTTCGTATAATGGGGCCATGATGAGCGTTGAGCCACGCGAGCTGAGGTGCAACGCCTGCGGCGCGGCCTTGCATTACGAGGCCGGCGCCGTCGTCATCACGTGCGACCATTGCGGGACGGAGTACGTGCTGGACGTACCGGGCGATTCGTTCGTAGAGTTTTCTTTGGTTGAGGCGGAGGACGTACCGGACGTCTCGCCGCCGGCCGAAGTGGAGCCGCCGCCGTACGAGGCCGAGGTCCTGTCCTGGCTGCGGGAGGGGCAGAAAGTGCGGGCCGTACAGGTGGTGCGGGCGTACACCGGCCTGGGCCTTCGCGAGTCGAAGGAGTACGTCGAAGAGCTGGCCATCCGCGAGGGTATAGCGGCGCCGGCGCGCTCCGCGGCCTACGCCACGTTCGTGGTCGCCGTCCTGATCGCCGTCGCCGTATCCGGCCTGGTAGCGTTTTTAATGTTGGCGCGTTGACGGTTGGGCGCGGTCAAAGTCGTTTCGGCCGGCTTTCGCGGCGCCGACTATCAGATTTGGGCTAAGGTTGCGTTAACGAAGAATGGAGGATATGTTATGGATGAGAAAGAAAAGGAACACGGCGAAGGCGCGAGCCTCGACGAAGTGACGTCGCTTTTGTCCGACATCTTCAAGAAAGTCGCCGACCGCGGAACCACCACCGCCAAGGAGAAGTTCCACTCGGCGTTGACGGACTTTCACGGGACGCTGAAGCGGCTGGACGACGAGCTGGAGTCTTCGGGAGAAGGGGAGAAGTAGCGGAGCCGTTTTTGCGTCAAATAGAACCCCGCCGTGGCGTAGGCGGGGATTTCTTTTGCCATAAATAAGGGTCGGCCTTATTCTAGTTTGAAATTTTCGCCCAGGTTGGCCTGGATAATCGCCTCCGGCACCCAGCCGCGGGCGCCGTCCTCGGTCGTAATGCGGAACCAGTCGCGGCGCTGCTGCGTTACTTTGAACTTGGCGCCGGGCGTAATTACGGCCGTGAAGCCGGCGTTAAAGTCGGGGTGTTTAAAGAGAGGTATGCCCGTTTTAGCTACGTAGTAGCCTTTATCGTCCCGGACGACTTTGTCTTCTTCGCGGGGGGCGGTAACGTGCTCGGGAGTTTCGACGGTTACGGTCGTCGTCACTTCCTCCCGTTCGGGTATGCAGGATTGGACGACCGCCACTACCGCGACGACGACGCCGACCAATATTCCCGCTAAGGGTAATATAAGAACGAGCCAAAGGGATTTGGGCAACCCCAGCTTCGCGCCCTTCACGTACGAAGCGGATATTTTCCACTCGCCGGAGTACTTTTTCAGCGTATAGGCGAACGTGGCCTCGACGTGGTTGACGCGTCCCGACGGTAGGAATATAAACGCTTCGATCGTGACGTCGGCGGCGGCGTCCTCGCGGGTCAACGTCCCGAAGTCTACGGTGAGGGTATACCGCTTCATGTCGCTGGATATGAATTGGTCCGTGGCGCCCCGGCGCGCTTTGTCGTAGAACGCCTGGTTCTCGGGATGGACCGTGGTCATATAAAGGTCGAGGTTTTCTTCGTTTACCGCGCGCTGCGTCTTTTCGACGACGGCCAAGATCGCCTGAACCTCCGACTCGAGTGCCGGCTGGGGTTTACCGCCGGGCAGCTTGTCGTACGTCACCTTGGGTTGGAAGGGGATATCGGTCGTGCGGGTGTCGACGTCAAGGCCGGGCAGTTCTTTGAAGTGTACCTTCCGACCGGGGGGCAAAGTATGGCCGCGGGTACCGAAGTTGACCTTTAAACGTTTGAGGTGCGCTCGATCCGGCTGCGAGACGGCCAATGACGAGCCGCAATAGGGGCAGGTTACCTTGCCGGCGCCGTGCACCGCGGCGCCGCAATTGGGGCAATTTAGCGATTCTACTGTCGGCATCGTGGGCGGCCCTCGCCTTCTTTGGGAATTAACTATTAAAACCGCTGCCTCGGCGCAAGGATAAGGTAATTCGCCCGGTATTGCAACCGGATATCAGCCGCCGGGTGGCGATTTTATGTTTGCGTTTTTTGCGCGGGGATATTATTATCGATTGAAGAGTATTCGGAACCGGCCCTGGGTCGAGGGGTTCTACATATGAAAGATGAACGTAAGACGAAAGCCGAATTAGCTACGGAACTTGCGGCGTGGCGCGAGCGCGTCGAGGAGTTGGAGGTGCTGGCTATGCGAGGGAGGTGGGCGGAAGCCGAACAACAAAGGCACGTTAGGACGCTTCAGGGTTTAAGCGAAATGTCGAAAGCGATGAGCGTGGCCGCGGATGTGAAGGAGTTGTTCGATTCCGCAGCCGTCATCTTGGCCGATAACCCCCACGTCATAGCGGGCGCCGTTTATCTAATCGACGGGGAGCCGGAGTGCCTCCGACTCGAGAAATCGTTCGGGCCCCACCCGGCTTTCTACGACGACAACGAGACGCTGGCGCTGGACGACGCCGACGTGAAGTCGATAATGTGGTCGGATACGGGCGTCTTCGTCGACGGGATGTTGGGCGAGGAGACGTGGCGGAATTTGATCGAAGAAGAACTCAGGGCGGAGGGGCACGTAGTCGCGGCCGCGATGCGGTCGGAGTCGGAGACGGTAGGCGTTTTTACGATGATATTGGAGAAGGCCGACGTCTACACCGTCTCGTTCGTCGAGATGATAGCCGCCGAGCTGGCTTGCGCGGTGAGGCACAAACGGGCGGAAGAGGAATTGGCCAGTTATCGCCGGCACCTCGAGGAGCAGGTGGAAAGGCGTACCGGGGAATTGACGGCGGCCAACGAAAACCTGGAGGGGGAAGTTGCGGAACGCAAGCAAGCGCTGGCGGAATTGGCCGCGAGCGAGGAGCGTTTCCGCACGTTAGCCGAGAACTTCCGCGACGCGTTAGTTATCTTCGATAAAGATGAGGGACGTATAGTATACGTAAACGCCGCGGTAGCGGAGATGTTCAGCGTCAGCTTGCACGACGTCCGGAGCATGAGTTTGAAAGACGCTTTCGATAATTTTATTCATGAAGACGATAAAAATTATTTGTTTGAAGCCAACGCGAAGGCGGAAGTCGCCAGAAGTGCCGGGTCAGTCGAGGTTGTCGACCTCGAATACCGCGTGAGAAAACCCGACGGCGACGTGCGTTGGGTCCGTCACCGCAGTTATCCGGTCGTAGTGGATGGTGTGCCCGCCTCGAGGATAAACGTTATATTAACAGACATTACGGAACGTAAGCGCGCTGAGGAGGTATTGCGGGAGAGCGCGGAAAAGTACTACGCCATCGTGGAACGCGCTCCATTCGGCGTCTTCATCCACCGCGACGGCGAGGTGTTGTTCTTTAACGATGCGGCGCGCGAGATCTTCAAATACGGATCCGACGACGAGCTCGTTGGGCGCTCAATATTCGAATTTATACACCCGGACGATAGGGAGGCGGCCTTCAAGGTTATGGAGGAGCGGAAACGCGGCGGCGGCCCCCTCCCCTTCGAGCTGAGAGTGTGCCGCAAAGACGGCGAAGTAAGAACGGTGGAGACCTCGGGCCGGCTATTCGACTATGGCGGCGAACCGGCCTATATCGTTACGATTAACGACGTTACCGAGCGCAAGCGCGCCGAGGCGGCGTTGGGAGAGTCGGAGGAAAAATATAGTAACCTTTTCCACCGTTCGAACGACGCCATTTTCATACACGATTTAGAGGGGAATATTATCGATTCTAATGAGCAGGCTTCGGACCTATTTGGGTACTCGCAGGAAGAGATAGTCTCGCTCAAAATAACGTCCCTCCATCCGCCCGACGCCCTCGACGTTTCGCAACGGGCGTTCGACACTATATCCCGCGACGGTTACGTAAGATTCGATATCGATTTCAAAAAGAAGGATGGGAGCGTTTTTCCGGCGGAAGTGTCTGCGAGTATGTTTGAAGTAGCCGGGAAGAAGGTTATCCAGGGTATGGTCCGCGACGTCACCGAACGGACGCGCGCGGAGGAGGCGATTAAAGAGTCGGAGACGCAGTATCGTACCCTCCAGGCCAATATCCCGGTGGGCGTATTCCGCTCGTCGGCGGAACCGGGCGGTTATCTAATATCGGCCAACCCGGCGCTGGCGAAGATGTTCGGCTACGATGAGCCGGAGGATATGTATGAAGGCCGCGTCGCGGACCTATACTTGAATCCAAATGAGCGTAAAGAGTTTATCGCGACGGCGAGTTCGGCGGAGGCCATATCAGATTACGAAACCCAATTTAAGAGGAAGGACGGGACCGTTTTTTGGGGTTCTCTCAGCGCCCGCGCGGTTAAGGGGCCCGACGGCCAGGTTGCGTACTTCGATGGAATCCTGGAAGATGTTTCGGGCCGTAGGGAGGCCGAGGAGGCTTTGGCCGAGTCGGAGGAGAAACACCGCACGTTAGTGGAGCAGGCGACCGACGGCGTCATGATCGTTCAGGACGGCCTTTTCAAGTTTGCGAACCCGGCGCTAGTCGAGCTCTTAGGTTACGACGCCCCGGACGAATTAATAGGCAACGAATTTATGCCCTTCGTTGCCCCGGAATTCAAAGAGATGGTGGCGGAGAAGCATCGGAATACGATGGCCGGCGTGGGGACATCGCTCATTTTCGAAATAGACATATTAAAACGCGATGGTGCCAAGGCCCCGGTGGAACTTAATACCGGCATGATCCAATACGAGGGGCGCCCCGCCGCCATAGTTACGATTCGAGACCTCACCGAGCGGAAGAGGGCGGAGAAGCGCATTACGTACTTCAGCGAGTTCGCGAGGAACATCATCGAAAGTACGCAGGTGGGAATTTACGCCGTGGACCGGAAAGGCACGGTGCAAATTTGGAACTACGGCATGGAAAGCCAATTCGGCGTAAGGCCGGACGAGGTCGTCGGGCGGAACATCTT
The DNA here is from genome assembly GCA_030613505.1 of Candidatus Zixiibacteriota bacterium. Taxonomy (GTDB): domain Bacteria; phylum RBG-13-66-14; class B26-G2; order WVWN01; family WVWN01; genus WVWN01. The sequence goes on along the minus strand of JAUWLW010000036.1, from coordinate 7,232 downwards.
CGAGGCTTTCCCCGCCCTCGACGAGGAACCGCTCGGCGTTGCGATCAAAAAAGCCCTCGCCGGAGGAGAACCTTTCGAGCAAAGTGACCTGAGACACAAGACGATTAAGAAGGGGGAACGCATACTAAATACCAAAATCAACCCTATGAGGGACGCTTCGGGAGGGGTGGTCGGCGCGGTCGTTATTACCGAAGACGTTACCGAACGTACCCGCGCCGAGGAGAAAATCCGGTACTTCAGCGAGTTCACCGAGAATATTATTGGTAGTACGCAAGTAGGGATATACGCTTTGGACAAGAACGGTACCGTCCGAATATGGAACCGGGGCATGGAGAGCCAGTTCGGCGTTGCCTCAGCGGAACTGGTGGGTCGAAACATCTTCGTAGCTTTCCCCGCGTTAGAGTCGGAGCCGTTGGGTAAGGCCGTTAGGGCCGCGTTGGAGCGCGGCGAGTCGTTCGACGAGTCGGGCGTAAAACACCGAACGTTGGAAAAAGGCGAACGCATCTTAAATACTAAAATAAACCCGTTAAAAGATTCGTCGGGCGGCTTGGCGGGGGCGGTTGTTATTACGGAGGACGTCACGGAACAGGTGAGTTACGGGGAAAAACTCCGAGCGAGCGAGGAACGCTTCCGTACGTTAACGGCGAATATCCCCGTAGGCGTCTTCCGATCGTCCGCCCGGCCCGACGGTTACATGCTCTCGGCGAATCCGGCTTTGGCCAAGATGTTCGGGTACGATAAACTGGAAGAGATGTATGAGACGCGGGTCGCGGACTTATATGTTAACCCGGACGAGCGCAGAGAGTTTATCGCGGCCGTGAGTTCGGCGGGGGCTTTACCCGATTACGAGACCCTGTTCCAGCGAAAGGACGGGACCTCTTTTTGGGGTTCGCTGAGCGCGAGCGCGGTTACAGGGGCGGACGGGAAGGTGGCGTACTTCGACGGCATTTTGGAGGACATTACGCAACGCAAAGACGCCGAAAGGGCTCTAGCCGAATCCGAAGAAAAGTACCGGACTTTTGTAGAGCAAGCGACCGACGGCGTCGCGATCGCCCAAGACGGCTTACTGAAGTTCGCCAACCGCGCGTTGGTGGAACTCCTCGGTTACGATAACGCTGCGGAGATAATCGAAGAGGATTTCGACCAGTTTGTCGCGCCGTCGTTCAGAGAAAAGGTGAAGGAAAAACATAAACGTACGATGGCGGGCGAAGGCGGCCCCAGTATATTCGAAATCGCCGTTTTGAATAAGGCCGGTGAAGAGATCCCGGTAGAGATTAACGCCGGCGTCGTCACCTTCGAGGGCCGGCCGGCGTCGATGGCTATGGTTAGGGATATTGCCGATCGTAAGCGCGCCGAGAAGGCACTCGCCCACAGCGTCCGGCGAAACGAAGCCCTTCTCCAAGCCATACCGGACATGATGTTCGTCCTTACCAAGGACGGGACCTTCACCGATTTTAAGGCCGACCGGGACGAGGATTTGGCCATACCGCGCGACGAAATTATCGGCAAGAACGTCCGCGACGTCGGCTTTTCCGATAATTACGTGGAGTCGATCTTCGACTGCGTAAAAGAAGCATTGGCGACCGGCGAGGCGCGTACTTTCGAATACGAACTCGAAAGGCCCAAAGGCCTTTGTTTTTACGAAGCGCGCGTAGTCCCCGTAAAGGAAGACGAAGTGCTCTCCGTCGTTCGAGAAATAACGGACCGCAAAATCGCTTACGACGAAGTGAAAAAAAGTTTGAACGGTACGATCTACGCCATGTCCAAGATGGTTGAGACGCGTGACCCGTATACCTCCGGCCACCAGTTGCGGGTGGCGAAACTGGCGCGGGCCATAGCGGAGGAAATGAGCCTATCCGATAACCAGGTCGAGAGTATCTTTTTAGCCGCCGTCGTCCACGACGTCGGCAAAATATCTATACCGGAGGGGATCCTAAGCAAACCGGGCCCGCTAACGGAGCTGGAAATGAATATTATTAAGAATCACCCTCAGGTGGGCTTCGATATCCTAAAGAACGTCGAGTTCGGGAAACCTATAACCAGGTTCGTGTTGCAACACCACGAACGCCTTGACGGCTCCGGGTACCCGTTGGGCCTAAAGGACCGTGACATCGCGGTGGAGGCTCGCATTTTGAGCGTGGCTGACGTCGTGGAGGCGATGTCGTCGCACAGGCCGTTCCGTCCTGCTTTGGGACAGGAGAAAGCGCTCGACGAGATCTCGAGTTACAGGGGCGTGCTGTACGACGCGGACGTCGTCGACGTCTGCCTTAAGTTGTTCCATGAGGAGGACTTCCGGTTTAATTAGGTATTAGGTTAACTTCCTTGAGTGCTTCGGGCCGGCTGGATGGGGAGCATAGGCCGGTGCAAGATACGGGTGGCCGCGAACGACTGGGGGGAAGCCGGTTTAGTTACCTTTCGGGGCCGCCGCGGAGGCGGCTTTTTACGTTAAAAATTTAAGCCAATAATATGTTAATATAAACACAATATAGTATAAGTCATCTTTTGTTGCCGACCGTTAGGGCCGGCCGGGCCGGTCCGTTGTATGAAAGACGATAAGAAGACGAAAGCGGAGCTGATAAAGGAGCTCGAGCGCCTGAGATGTCTCGTTCTCGAGTTGGACGCGATAGAGGCGGCGAGGAAGCGCGCCGTCGAGGCGTTGAGAGAATCGGAAGAACGCCACCGTACGTTGCAAGCGAACGTCCCGGTGGGCGTATTCCGTTACACGCCCGGTGCCGACGGTCGGGTCCTCTCCGCCAACGTGGCGTTGGCCAAGATGCTGGGTTATAAGGAGCCGGAAGACGTAACGGACGCCCGCGTGGCCGATTTCTACTTAAGGTCCGAAGACCGCGACAAGTTTGTAGAAGAAATGGCTTCGGCGGGCACCGTCTCGGGTTACGAAGTGGAGTTTAAACGCGTTGACGGTACGGTTTTTTGGGGGGCCGTAAGCGCCCGGGCCGCGAGGGCGGACGACGGCGAAATCGAGTACGTCGACGGCGTCGTCGAAGACGTGACGGAGCGCAAACAGGTCGAGGCGGAGTTGGCCCGGTACCGCCACAAACTCGAGGAACTCGTCGAAGAACGTACTAACGAGCTAAGGGAAACCAACGAAAAACTCCGCCGCGAAGTAGCGGACCGTAAACGCGTCGAGGAGGAGAAGAGGTATTTCAACGAATTTACGGAAAACATTATTGAGAGTACGCAGGTAGGTATTTACGCGTTGGATAAAGCCGGTACGGTTAAGATCTGGAACCAGGGTATGGAACGGCAATTCGGCGTCGACTCCGCCGATATAGAGGGAAAGAACATTTTCGAAGCCTTCCCGGTTCTGGCCGAAGAGCCTTTGGGGGCCGCGATCAAGAAGGTGCTTGAGAGAGGCGAGCCTTTTGAGCAGGGCGGCCTTCGTCACCGGACGCTGAGAAGGGGGGAGCGCGTCTTGAACACGAAAATCAACGCGCTGACGAACCCCTCGGGCGAGATTGTGGGGGCGGTCGTAATTACCGAGGACGTGACTGAGGCGGTAAAGGCGGCGGAGGCGTTGCGCGAGAGTGAGGAGCGTTATCGGGGTATATACCATACGACGCTGGCGCTGGCGGACGAAATCGAGTTGGAGGCGGTCCTGCGTGAAATCGCCGACCAGGCTATGTCGCTCTTGCGCGGTGACGACTGTATCGTTTACCTGTTGGACCGTGATGGAGGAATTCTTAAGCCTTTGTACGCGAATACGCGGAAGGGCGTCGAGGCGATACTGTCCTTCGACGTAAGGTTGGGCGTGGGCGTTACGGGGCGGGTGGCGGAAAGCGGCGTCGGATCATTCGTGAATATCGGTGCCGAGGACGATTACCGGGTCCACGTGCCGGGGACCGACGCTACGGAAGACGAAAATGAATCCGTCATCGCCGTGCCGATGTTTGACGGCGGCGACGTCTTAGGCGTAATAACGATTTGCAAAGACGCCGGCGTTTACGACGAAGGCGAGCTGGAGAAGTTAACCGTCTTCGCCCGTCAGGCCGAGATGGCGATCAAACGGGCGCGGAGTTTGGAGGCGCTGACGGAGAGCGAGGAACGGTACCGGAGTTTGGTAGAGGCCGTTCACGGCGGATTCGCCATCGTCGACGGCGACGAGAACTTTCTCTTCGTCAACCAGGCTTACTGTGACATGTTGGGGTATGCCAAAGAAGAGTTGACGGGGATGAACGTCGGGGAGTTGGTGACGGAGGAAGAATTCCTTAAGTTGAAGGCAGCTACCGAAAAAAAGTTAAGTAAAAGGGAACCGACTAAGTACGAGACCGTAATGCGGCGCAAAGACGGCAGCGAAAGGCAATTTTTGGTTTCCTCGACGCCCTTTTTCGACGAGGCGGGTAATTACAAATATACGTTAGGCGTTGCTTTGGACATAACGGACCAAAAGAGAATTGAGGCCGAGCTGAAACTCAAGACGCGTCAGCTCGAGGAAGCGCACCGTCGCACCGATGAGTTGTTGCGTAATATACTCCCCGAGCAGGTTATAAAGGAACTCGAAGAGGTCGAGACGCCGCTGCCGCGGTTCGTCCCCAGCGTTACCATCGTCTTCATAGATATCGCCGGTTTCTCCGGCATCTCGGCACGCGTCAGCCACAAGGCGTTGGTTACGAAATTGGCCGCATATTTTCACGCCTTCGACCTGATAGTGAAGGACGACGGTTTGGAAAAATTGAAAACCGTGGGCGACGGATATATATACGCCGGAGGGCTCTTTACCGAAGATAACCAGGTGGAATATTGCGCGAAAGCCGCCCTCGATATTTTGAAAGTGGTGGGGAAGCGCGATTGGCAAGTGCGTATCGGGATTCACGTTGGCCCTTGCATAGCCGGGTTGGTCAAGGGGTGGCGTATGGTGTACGATGTGTGGGGCGACACCGTAAATGTAGCATCGAGACTCCAGGAGGCGTCCGAGCCCGGGTATATTAACGTCTCGGAGGCGGTATACGAAGAACTAGGGGACCATTTCGAGTTCGAGTTCCGGGGAGAGCTGCCGCTGCATACCCTCGGCCCGACGCCGATGTATTATTTACGAAGGTCCAACGACGGTTAAACAACACCGACGCCGGAGTTTGACGAATTGAAAACCATCGAGTCCGGCGCCGCGTCGGAACCCCTTCCCGGCGAAGGGGTTTTTTAGTATGTTAAACCATAACGCGGCTAAACGGGACTAATTTACGGCGCCGTTGACGCGGCGGCCGGTACGGCGGTTTACCTTAAACGGCTTCGACTACATAGCAAGATAAAGGAGTCCCGGATATGAAGGGAATATTGATATCTCTGGCGGTTTCTGTTGTAGCGTTCGGTTTTTGGAGCCCCGCCGCGGCCGACCGCGATTTACGTAATTTCGGCGCCTTGGGCTTGGGCTTCGCGATACCGGACCACGCCGCATTCCAAGAAGATTACCGGCAGCGCTTCTGTGGTTCGCTGGGTTACGGGACCAGAATAGGCCGTAACGAGAGGTTGTTCGCGTACGGGATGGTCGGCTACAACAGCTTTCGCACCCAAGATGGAAGTTTGGAGGACACTTACCTCGGGAACTTTAACGCCGACGCCCGTTGGTACTTCGGCATCCCGACGAAGGAGATCTCGGGATATATAGCCTTGGGGCCGGGCGTTTATTGGGACAGGGATGGCGACGTCTCTATAGGTGCTAATATAGCCATAGGCGGTGACTTCCCGGTGGGTAACGATTGGGCCGTCGTGGCGGACGTCGACCAGCATTTCGTAGATTTCGCGGACAAGGGTGCCTTTCTGACGATCCGCGTCGGCGCCGCGTACTGGTTCTTATAACGTGCGAAAAGCAGATCTGCCGGAAGAGTCTCCGCGGCGATTAATCTAAGGAATTTTATGGCGTGGCCGCGATTAATTCGGGCCCTTTGCCTCGTCTTCTTGGCGGGGCGTTTTTTTATTGAAATTTCCCGCGTCTAATGTAGAATGATGGAGGAAAAGGGTATCTTTCAGTGCTTTTCAACACGGGAGGTCCACATGCTAAAGCCCAGAAAGAAAACGTATGCTATCCTACGGTGGCCGGCGTTCGCGGTTTTAATATTCCCGCTGAGCGCCGGTTTTGCTTTTGCCGCGTCATCGTTCGACGGCGGTACGAGCGTAGAGTTTAACGCCGAGGATAACGCGACCTTCGCCTACGTCGCCAACCCGGCCAGGCTCGTATATTACGAGCGTTCGACGATACTTGCCGACGTCGGCGGCGACTGGTCGATGGGCTCGCTGAAGTACACCGAGAACAAAGGTAAGGTTGAACCCGGTAAACCCCCCGAGCCGGGCGAAGCCGCGGCTGAGCTGAAGCTCAATACTTCGGTGGGAGGCTCCGGCCTCGCGGCGTTCAGAATGGGTGATATCGTATTCGGCGTGGAAGGCGGGTATAACTGGGATAAGATCTCCTTCGGCGCCGTCGGGATGGGCCTTCCGGAGATAGGCTATTTCTACGAGGGCGAAGTTATATCGTTCAGCATCCCGGCCCAGTACGTGAAGGGCTTACTCGCCCTCGACAGTCCGCCCTGGGCTTTCGGCTTTGCCGGGAAGTACGCGCGCACGGCTCACGTTCTGGAGGACGAGATCGACGACGTCGCCTCGGCCGAGCTCGCGTTGACCGATATGGAATTACTGGGCGGCATCTTTTACCGAACCAACGGCACGCGATTTCACGCCGCGGGCGGCGTCCAAATGCTGAAAAACAGGTTCGAGATCGACGAACCGTACGAGCCGATGGCGGGCGGCGAAGCCAAGGCGATGAGAATCCTAACGCGCGCGGGCTACCGCTTTATGCCGTGGCCGAAATTCGCTCTGGGCGTGAACTTCGACGGGAAGATAACGCCGAACGTGACAGTCACCGACGACGATTTGAACTACGACATGGCCGAAGGGTCGGAGTACGACGTCAGGGTATTGCCGGGCTTCGCCTTCTATCCCGACGAGCAGACCACGCTCGCGTTCGACTACAACGTCAACTTCGTCAGTATCGGCGTGGATACGCTCGACGATACCGGCAAAGTAATCGGAGAGCATAAGTTAACCGAAATGTGGACCAATACCCAAGTAGGTATGGAGCGTTGGTTTGCGGAGGATGTTTCCGTAAAGGCCGGTTGGCGTCAAAACATATTAGCGTACCCGCGTAACACTATGTTCGCCGGTGCTTACTACCGGCCCAACGAGAACTGGTCGTTCAACTACGATTACAGCGAGGGCGTAATCGC
>JAUWLW010000024.1 GCA_030613505.1 Candidatus Zixiibacteriota bacterium | reverse complement strand
GGCGTGGGACATTCTCGCCGAGCCGGCACACTACAAGCGCGAATCGACATAGGGCCAAACCCGGTACTACGGCTAAGTCAAGCTTTTTTATTATCCCCCGTATCGGCGGCGAGATAAGCTAACGCTTGCCTACTAACGAATACGTGAACCTTAAAAGCGACTTAAACGAAACCGGAAATTTCATCGCCGGTCACAGAAAATGAGCGCTTGACGCCGACTGATATTTTATACTTGAAAAATTATATAGTTTATAATACTAATTGAGTCGGAGTAGACGAAATCGCGCAATCAAGGAGAGTGTAAAATGGCGGGGAAAACTACCGCTGTAACGGCCTTGGCAGTTGTGTGGGGCGCGGCCAGCGCCTTTGCCGGTTGGTACGTCGTCCCGGCGCCGTGCGGGGGCGTCTTAAACGACGTGGATTTCAAAACTACGGACAACGGATGGATCTGCGGCAACGTCGGCTTGCTCCTCCACTACTCGGAAGACGGTTGGGAACGGTACGAACATAACCTGACGACGGCCGACCTTCACGCCGTCGGGCTCAACGAAAGTTATCAAAACTTCGGTTGGGCAGGTGGTGACGATGGAACGATGCTGGGTTTCTACCGGCATCCAACGTCGCCCTCGGCCGAAGGTTCCTGGGATAAGGTCGCCACGCCTAACGCGACCGACATTCACACTATCCATTACCTGTGGGCGGACGGCTTCTGGGCGGCCGGGAAGAACGCCAGCGGCCAAATTTGGTCCGGCGGTTTCGGAGGCTGGGAAGCCGAGAGGACGACCTTCGACGAGACGGTTTACGGGATCGCGTACGCGGGGTCGCACATGCGAGTCTGGGCCGTCGGCGAGAACGGCCTAATCGCGATCCCGAACTATGGGTATTTCCGGTGGGATAAGTACCCGTCGCCGACTCGGCAGACATTGCGTGCTGTTGATTTCGACTGGTATTACTTCGGCTATGCCTGCGGCGACGGCGGCACGATAATATGCTACGCCGCCAACGAGTGGGAAATCAAACCCTCGCCGGTCAAATGCGACCTCCACGACGTAGACGTGATATCGACCGAAGACGCGTGGATCGTGGGGGCCGGGAACACCATACTGCATTTTCGCGGCGGGCAATGGTTCCAAGTCCATTCGCCCGCGCCGCCCGGTACGGTCCTTAAAGGCGTGAGTTTCATATCGCCGGAGGAGGGTTGGGCCGTCGGCAATTGCGGTTCTACGCCCATAATCCTCCATTACGTAGCTTGCCCGGCGGTTACACCGGCGTCTATCGGTAAGATTAAGGCGTTATTCTCAAATTAACCGCGACCGCTAAAAAGCCGGCCCCCGGGCCGGCTTTTTTATACCGATAACGTTTCCCTATATCCGCGGTTCGTCGAGGGCGATAACGGCGAGGTCGTCGCCCGCCTCGAGCCGGAGGTCCACCTCCGGGTTGACGTGCCCTTTATCCCCCCGCATGACCGCGATCACGATCGCGCGGTGTTCCCTCCGAAAGTAGTCGAGCGCGGCCTCGAAATCCCGGCCTTTAATTTCGGCGCTTGACAAAGACGGCTCGCCGCCGTAACCTCCTGGTGCTATCGAGAGGACAACAGGCGAGATGAAAGCCGTCATCATAGGCGCGGGCCGGATGGCCGAGGCGGTACTGCGCGATTTCGCGACCCACCCGTTATTCGACGAGGTGACCGTGGCCGACGTGGACGCGGCGCGGGCGGAGGAGCTCGCGCGCACGCGGGGAGGCGGCCTGACCCGGGCCGCCGCGGTCGACGCCGGCGACGAAGACGAGGTCAGGAAACTGGTCGCCGGCCACGACGTGTGCGTGTCCGCGGCGCCGTACCGATACAACCTGACGCTCGCCCGGGAGGCGATACGCGCCGGCGCCCACTTCGTCGACATGGGCGGCAACAACGATGTCGTCGCCGCCGAGCTCGCGCTGAACGAGGAGGCGAAGGCCGCGGGCGTGACCGTCGTCCCGGATATGGGCCTCGCGCCCGGCATGACGAACGTCCTGGCCGCGGCGCTGATATCCGCGTTCGACGGCGTTCGCGACGTACACCTGCGCGTCGGCGGCCTGCCCCGCGAACCCCAGCCGCCGCTCGGTTACGCCCTCGTCTTTTCGGTATACGGCCTGATAAACGAATACGCCGAGCCGTGCCTGATACTGAAAGACGGCGACGTCGCGACGGCGCCGCCCCTCACCGGCGTCGAGGACCTCGACTTTCCGCCCTTGGGCCGGCTCGAGGCGTTCCACACGTCGGGCGGCGCCTCGACGCTTCCGCACACGTACCGCGGCCTGGTGCGCGAACTGGACTATAAAACGATCAGGTACCCGGGCCACTGCGCCGCGGTCAAACCTCTCTTCGACCTCGGCCTGGCGAGCGAGGAAGAGGTCTCCATCGACGGCGTACGAATCAAGCCCCGCGACGTGCTCGCCGAACGCCTGGCCTCGGCCTTACCCGAAGGCGAAGACGACGTCGTGCTCGTAAAGTGTTGGGCCACGGGTACGGCTCGAGGCGAAGAGAGGGCCGCGTCGCTCGAGCTCGTCGATTACGCCGACGCCGCGAGCGGCCTTACGGCCATGCAGCGGACCACCGGCCTCCCGGTCGCCGTCGCCGCGGCGACGTTGGCCCGAAGCGGCGCAAAAAAAGCCGGCGCATTTCCGCCGGAGGTCGCGTTCGAGCCCGGGCCTTTTATGGCGGCGCTGGAAAGCCGCGGTCTGAAGTTCTCGAAGAGGTCATCTTAGGCGCCCGGCGCTTTTACCGCCGAGGCTCGAGCCGTAGGCGAAGAGGTCGCCGGCCAGGTAAACGTCCATCTGCACGCGCGAGAACGGCCTCGCCGCCGCGAGCTTGCCGCGGGTGCGGTTTTCCAGCTCGCCCGTCTTAAAGTTTACCCGCAAAACGTCGCCGGCCGCGAGCTCCAGCTTTAGCAAGTCCGGGCATTCGACGAGAGGCCACCCGGCGTTTACCGCGTTTCGCTTGTAAATCGCGCCGAAGGAGATGCCCACGACGCCGGCGACGCCCAGCGTACGGAAGCAGTCGACGGCGTGCTGTCGGCTCGAGCCCGCGCCGAAGTTCGCGCCCACCACCAGGATGTCGCCGGGTTCCGCCTTCGTCGGGAAATCCCCCCAGCCGGCGAGGTTGCCGAAGGCGTACCGACCCATCTCGTCCACGTCCGTTACCGCAATGTAGGCGTTGTGGTAGATCTGGTCCGTATCGACGTCGTTCAGGTACGTCCCCGAGGCGTCGACGACGGGCCATACGCGGCCCTCTATAACCGTGGTCCTTGCCACGATCAGGCCACCTCCCGCGGGTCGGTGATAGTCCCCATAAGAGCCGAGGCCGCGGCCGTGACCGGCGAACACAGGTACGTCTCGCCGGCGCCTTGTTTGCCGGGGAAGTTACGGTTGGAGGTCGAAACCTGGACCTCGTCCTTGCCCGTCATGCCGATCTGGCCCTGGGCGCAGCCGCCGCAACCGGCGTTGGACACGACGAACCCGTCCCCGAAGAGCTCCGCGGTCAAGCCTTCCACCAACATCGCGCCGTAAACCCGCCGCGTAGCCGGGACGGCGTACGCCATTACGCCGGCGGCGACGGGCCGGCCCGACATCAAGCGGCCGACGGCGCGGAAGTCGTCGATGCGACCGTTGGTGCACGAGCCGAAGAAGGCCGAGTTTATTTCCTTGCCGACGACCTCACTCACGGCTTTGACGTCCGCCGGCGACGGCGGGCACGCCACCAGCGGCTCGAGGCCGTCGACGTCGAGCTCGTACGTCGCTTCGTAGGAGGCGTCCTCGTCGGCGTAGACGCCCCCGACTTCGACCCCCGCGGTCCCCTCGCACCACGCGAGCACTTCTTCACTGGGGGGAACGAATATGGCGATGGCCCCCATCTCCGTCGCCATCGACGCTACGGTAATCCTCTCCTCGACCGATAGGACTTCCGCCGCGGGCCCGTACAGCTCCACCGCCTTGCCCAATAGGCCGCTCGAGCCGAACTCGCGGAGCATCGCGAGCGCCACGTCCTTGGCCGTAGTCGGCCATTTATATTTACCCTTCAGTACAACTTTGACGGAGGGCGGGACCTCGAGCCAGGTGCGGCCGGTGCGGAAGGCGAAGGCTATGTCGGCGTCGCCCATACCCTGGCCCAGGCAGCCGATGGCGCCCACTATGTTCATGTGGCTGTCGGTGTTGACTACCGTTCCGCCCGGGCGCGCAAGCCCCTCTTCCATCAGGACGTGCGAGCCTATGCCGGCGTCGACGTCGTATACTTTAATACCCTGTCGGGCCGCGAACTCGCGGCACAGCTGTTGGTTGTTGGCGTAGGGGATATCTTTGGCGGGGACGACGCAGTCGAAGGTGAAGAACGTCTTGCCGGCGTCGGCCACCGGCATCGAGGTATAATGTCGGTCGAAGTTCTTGACGACGTTGGCGCCGCCGAAGTCGCGCGCGGCGCGCACGTCGAGCTCGAGCCAAACCGTCGCACCGGGAAAGACGTCGTCCCCGGAATGGGCGGCGATGATCTTTTCTATAATAGTTTGCGCCACGGGCTGGTCACCAAACTAAGGCATGACGTTAAAACGAGAAACTGGGGCCGAACATCAGGTAAGGCGACCCGGCGTAAAACGTAGATAGTACTTCCGTCGTCCGGGTGTCCACGGCTACGAAAGACCACCCTTCTTCGACGGTCCCCGCCTCTAGGCCGAAACCCACGTGGGACGTAATGCCGATATTGCCTTTGGCCCTCAATATCCGGCGGCTTGCGAAAAAAGCGGAGGGGCCCGTGACTTTCGTCCCCTGGTAGCCGTACGAGACATCCAGGTACGAACCTTCTCTCCCGGCTACGACGCGCAAACCCAAGTTCCCGCCTAGCGAGAAGGCGAAATCAGGATCGCCCCCTATGTAACTGGGAAAAATGTTAAAGTCGTACGCGAATCGCCAAAACCCCAGGCTTGGCGCGGCATATACCCTTAAGGGTGCGCCGGTGAAGTATATCGGAAGTCTGTTTTCAAGACCTAATACGGACGCGTCGGTCTGGACGCCGTTGTAGCCTCGGTAATTAAAAGTCGCCTCGTACGCAATCGTACCCCGGGGTAATCGGAAGTCGGCCGCTACGCACGGTCCTCCTCTCGTGGTATAACCGGCCCCGGACCCATACCGTTCCACCGCCCAGGCGCCGACCATAAAATCAAACGCAACGCTGTTAGCATACGCGCACGCAACGGAAATCGCGGCCGCGAATAAAAGTACCGCCCAACGCATAGATAATCCCTCCTTAACCGCAGCTTAACCGTCGGACTTCTTATTTCCTGTTTAACTTCTCGGTGCCGAGCTTCGAGCCGCCTTTCCCGGCCCACGTCCCGTCGAGGGAGCCGTCGCGTTTTACGGCGTACGCGACGACGCCGTAGCCCTGCGGGTTGGTGAAGCCGACCACGAACGTGCTCCCCTTCAGGATGCCGGTGCCCTCGTAGCCGAGCCGGCCGTCGAAGTACCACGCCACGTTATACGCGTCGCCCTCGCGCGAAACCGTCACGTCGCACTCGTAGGAGCCGCCGTCGGGGTTGGTGCCGGAACCCGTGTAACTGCCTTCGACGCCGGCGACGCCCGCGTGTTCCGTGCCGCCCTCGCCGAAGGGCAACGGCCCGCCCGGGCCCTCTCTCATCTCCTTCAGCTTTTTACAAGCGCAAAACGAGCACGCCAGGACGAGCACCGCCGCCAAGCGCAACCACTTCTCCATCGTCATCCTCCGTTCGCGGGTCTATTTCTTCGTCAGCGTCTCCCGGCCGAGGCCGTCGAAATCGGGCGTCGTCCAGATCCCCTCCAACGTACCGCCGCCCTTGACCTCGTACACGACGACGCCGTACCCCTGGCCGGAGGCGTAGCCCACGCAGAAGAGGCCGTCCTTCACGATGCCGACGCCTTCGTAGCCGAGGGCGCCGTCGAAGAACCATTGGACCTCGTATACGTCGCCCGACCTCGTTATCTTGACGTCGCAGGTATACGAGCCCTGGCCGCCCGGGTTGGTACCTCCGCCGCGGTATTCGCCGGCGACGTCGCCCAAGGCCGCCGCGGCGAGGGCGAAGGACGCGAAAACGGATAGCATGGTAAGTACGAGTCTAATACTCATAAAAACCTCCTAGCCGCTTTAGAAAAGTAAGCGGCGGCGTTAGTTATTAAACGTAAAAGATCGGGAGTATAGTAGATACGATGATCATGGCCCATATAAGAATAGAATATATTATAATTTCTACTACGGTATTTTAATAACCAAACCGCCGGGAATTCCGATAATGTAATACCCCCTCGTAAACGGTTTATGGTTTCTTCCTTAGAGGGGGAGTTCTCAGGTATTTTCGCTTTAGCGAAAAACAATTCCAAATAACCTTTGGCGTCCGTGGTCTTGTTAATAGCTATAGGATCTTTATTATTATCCGGCAGTTGAGACCCTTCGGATTGTATCGTAAAAGTATTAACGTCCTTACAAATAGGGTGGTCACGTATTTTCGGTATAACTTCGAACTCGGTACGAGGTTCGCCAAATGTCCCTATCTTATCCCAAAAATGACAATCGTGGGTTGCGATAAGGTAATTACCCCTATCGAGGAATTCGATTAGTTCGTTATGGAATTCTGTCCGTTTTTCCTCGGTCCCGTATAAACCGCCGCTAGTAAAAAAATCCTTAGTACCTATTACTACGGCTATCTTATATCTTCGGTTCCTTAATTCCTGGGGCGCCCGCATCAACGTGACATTACCGAGCCTTTCTAACGGGAGAAACAAATTAACGATATTAGGTATAATGAACTCTTGCGAGGAAGCCGCAATTATTATTTCGGGTTTGGACCATCGGAAGCTAACCATTATTTTAGGGACCTTTCGTGTTTTTTCGCGTGGTTCTCCTTCTATTCTTTCGGGTAGGAATTTTTTCTTTTCGACTGCGACTCTGTACCAATTCTTGTAAATACCGACAAATATTAGGCAGATTAATGCTACGATAATAGGGTAGATTAGTCCTTTTAATATTATATCCCGTTCAACCGCCTTAAACGGGCCACGTTGATTCCAAGCCGCTTCCAATATACCGACCATTAATATAATAAATATAAATAACAGTACTATGTGGACAATAGTATCCCTCCAAAACGTATCTCCTTTAACTACCCTCGTTATTTCTATCCATCTCAAACGGACCTTAAACGCGATTAATAAAAACACAAAGACGAGGATTAGCCCCGCGGTAGGTAAATAAAGACCGTTCCACATAAGTTAAGCTCCTTAGAAAACGGGGCCGTTACGCCCGGGATCTCTCGTTTACCTTATCGATTAGCCCCCGCCGCCGGGGTTGGCGACCGCGCTAGCGCCACTCGATTTCGGGCGCGCCGCGGCCTATGGCGCAGCGGTATTTATATTTGGGGTAACCGAGAGCTAACGCGGCGTAGACGGCGTAGTCTTCCGGCAAGCCAAGCGCTTCTCTGACATCGCCGCTGCGGGCCGCGGCCGCGGTCAACCAGCCTACGAAGCACGTCCCCAGGCCCATGGCCGTCGCCATCATGACGAGCTGCGCCGCGGCGTAGTGCACCGTCTCCCGCGGCATGACCGTCGCCACCGGCGCGTGGAGGACGAGGACTACCGGCGCGTCGTGGAAGAGGTCGTCGCGGCCGGCGTCGTACGCCTCGACCAGCCGCTTCATATCGTCCACCAGGGCGTACGCCCCCAGCTTGTCCTCGCGCTCGGCCACGGCGCCGTAGACGGTGCGGAGGATGGGGTTCTTTAGGCGCCGCACCGCCGTCCGGTACCACTCCGCCGTCGCGTCGCGGACGCGGCGGATGCGCTCGGCCTCGCTCAGCGCCAGCACCCGAACCGGCCGGAGGTTGTGTACGCTGGGGTACGACGACAGCGCCCGACGCACCAGCTCCTCCACCGCCTCTCGGGAAACCGGTTTGTCCTTGAAGTTGCGCACCGAGCGCCGGGCGCGCAAGAGCGTCTCCAGCGCCGCCGCGGTGGGGACCTTCCTGGCGCCGAGGGCCTTAATCGTGCCCTCCGGGTAAGCCTCGTGTTCGACGGCGTCCTCCGGACACAGCGCGACGCAGTGGCCGCAGCTGATGCACCGCTCCGGGTGCGCCACGACGGCGAATTCGGCGAGCTCGTAGACTTCCTGGGGGCACGCCTCGACGCAGATGTTGCAGGCGGTGCACTTTACTTTGTCGATGCGTATGGCCGGAGGCTCGAGCGCCGGCTTATCTTTAGTGGTCATAAGCTCAAACTAAGGTACATAACCGTGGTGGATGTTTCGGATCCGCTTATTTTATAAAACGCGTTCGCGTTGATAGGAGCGCCGCTTCCTCGAAAGGAAGGCTAAAAGCTATCGGTAGGCAATCGATGCCGGCTCTTATTACAACTTCAAAAACCCGTCTACCGTCAACCCGGCCTGTTTAACAATAGCGCGCAACGTGCCCTCCGGCATATCACCCTTACGGTACGGTACCATCGTACGCCGGCAGTTAGCCGGGTTCCGCCAAATTTCGTGGCTGCCCTTAGCGCTTCGGTCGAACTTGAAACCGGCCCGCCTTAATTTCGCCGCCACGTCGGCGTAAGTAAAACCCGCCAACCGCCCCACTATACCGCCACCGGCACCAGTAACTCAAACTCGCCTTCGGCCGCTTCTATTAATTTGGGCGGTATGGGGTCGCCGTGTTCCAGGTACGACTCATACAACTTACGCACCGCGTCCTGGGCGAACTCCACCGTTTCCGCGATGGTCCGCCCTTCGACCACTAAGCCCGGGACGTCGTCGCTGGTGGCGACGTACCCGCCTTCGTCGAGGGGCTCGAGATGTAATTTTATTAAGACCTCTGCCATTTTCAACTCCTCGAACTATTTAAACCCGTGCCGCCACCGCCTCCGCCATCTCCAGGGTGGAGCTTGCGCCGCCCATGTCGTACGTGCGGACGCGGCCCTCGGCGATGACGGCGGCGACGGCGTTCTCCAACGCCGCGGCCTTATCCTTCTCGCCCAGGTACTCCAGCATCATCCGCGTCGCCAAGAGCATCGCCGTCGGGTTGACTTTATATTGGCCCGCGTACTTGGGCGCCGAGCCGTGCGTGGGCTCGAAGACGGCGTAGTCGTCGCCTATGTTGCCGGCGCAGGCGAACCCCAGGCCGCCGACGAGCTGCGCCGCCTCGTCCGAGATGATGTCGCCGAACATGTTCTCCGCCACCAGCACGTCGTAGTCCTGCGGGTTCTTGACGAGCCACATCGCCATGGCGTCGACGTTGGCCTCCCACAGCTCGACACCCGGGTAGTCCTTCGCCACCTCGCGCGCGGCCCGGACCATAAGGCCGCCGGTCTCCCGCAGGACGTTGGGCTTCTCCACCATCGTTACCGACTTGCGGCCTTTCTTCGTAGCGAACTCGAACGCGGCGCGTACGATGCGCGCGCAAGCCTTCTTCGTCATGATGCGCGTCGAGATGGCGAGCTCGTCCAGCGGGACGCCCGCGAAGGCCGCCATCTTCTTGTGGTTGGCCATAAGGCAGTCGTACACCGCCGGCGGTACGGGAGACCACTCCACGCCGGAGTACAGGCCCTCGGTGTTCTCGCGGAAGATGACGAGGTCGACGTCGTCGCGGTAGTTGAGGGAGTTGCCGGCGTACGCCTTGCAAGGCCGCATATTCACGTAGAGGTCGAACTCCTGGCGCAAACGGACGATGGGCGAATAGTAGACGCAGCCCTTGTCCTGGAGCTCGGGCGCGAGCTCGCGTGCGGCCTCGTCCTTGGGTTTGGAGGTTATGGCGCCGAAGAGCGCGCAATCGGTCCCGCGCATAAGCTCCTTGGTGCGCTCGGGCAGCGGGTTGCCCTCCGCACACCAGAACCCCCAGCCGATGTCGCCCGGGACGTACTCGGCGTCGAGCGCGAGGCGCTCCAGCACGAGGCGCGCCGCCTCCATAACGTCGCGGCCTATCCCGTCGCCCGGCAGCCACGCAATTTTATACTTAGCCATAAAAACTCGTTTGGGAACTTGCTTTAGCGTATATATTAAATTAAAATAAGGCTGTTCTCAATTGTTTTCCGGAGCCAGCGAGGATACCGAAATGACGGATAACGTTAAAGCGGCGGCCCTGGCCGCGTCGCCGCTGTTTAAAAACCTCGCCCCCGCCGACGTAAACCGCGTAGCCGAGCGCTGCGTCTTCCGGGAGTTCGGCAAAGGAGAGGTCCTCTTCCGCGAAGGGGACGACGCCGCGGCCTTCTACGTCGTCGCCGTCGGCCAGGTCAAGGTCTTCAAGGAATCGGCCGACGGCCGCGAGCTGATCATCAAAATCATGAGAGAAGGGGACCTGGTGGGCGAGGCCGCGGCGCTGGCGGGCGTCCCCTACCCCGCGACGGCCCAGGCCCTCGACGACGCCGCCGCGGTCGAAGTGCCGCGCGGCGAGTTCGTGGCGCTTGTCAAAAGCGAACCGGACTTGGCGCTCAACATTATCGCCGCCCTCTCAGTCCGCCTGCACCAGATAAGCGCGGTGCTGGAGAAGCTCACCCTCAAGGACGTGCCGGCGCGGCTGGCGTCGTACCTACTGGAACGGACTCGAGCCGGCGCCGACGGCCGCGAATTCGTCGAGCTGGACGTAACCAAAACGTCGCTCGCTGCGGAATTGGGGACGGTCCCCGAGACGCTGAGCCGGACCCTCAGGCGCCTGGCCGACGCAGGCCTGGTAGCATCCGAAGGCCGGCGGCTGATTATTTTAGACAAACCCTCGCTCCAGCTCGTCGCCGGCAGCCAAAACGACTAGCCCGCGGCCCGCCGAAAAAACTACGAGCCTTGACCTAAATCAAGGCTTTCTTATTAACCAGCCTTTATACTAGCGTCGAAAGAAAGGGGAAAAACCAATTTAAATCGGAGGTCCGAAATGGCTAAAGTAACCCGCAAAATAGTTAAAATAGACGAAGACCTATGCGACGGCTGCGGCCTGTGCGTACCGTCCTGCGCCGAAGGCGCCATCCAAATCGTCGACGGCAAAGCCCGTCTCGTGAGCGAAATCTATTGCGACGGCCTGGGCGCCTGCCTGGGCGATTGCCCGCAAGGCGCTATTACTATCGAGGAACGGCCGGCCGAGGGGTTCGACGCCGCCGCGGTGGAAGGACACCTCCAAGAGCTCGGTCGCGAAGGGGGCGCTCACCGCCACGAGCACGAAGAGACGCCGGCCGCGAGCCACGGCGCCGGCGGCCACACCTTCAGCTGCCCCGGCGCGCGTACTATGGACCTAAGGCGAAAAGCGGAGGAAGAATGCGTCGAGCCGGAGGCGACCTTAGAGGGAAAGTTGAAATCGGAACTCGGCCAGTGGCCCGTCAAGCTCTACCTCGTCAGTCCCAACGCGCCGTACTTCCAGAACGCGGAGCTCCTCGTGGCCGCGGACTGCGCGCCCATCGCGTACGCCGCTTTCCACTCCGACTTCCTCCGCGGCAAGGCCATCGTCATCGGCTGCCCGAAGTTCGACGACGTCGAGCTCTACCGCGACAAGCTGACGGCCATACTACGCGAGAACGACGTCCGCAAGGTCACGGTCCTGCATATGGAGGTTCCCTGTTGCTTCGGCCTGGTTCAGGCGGCGAAAGAAGCCCTCGAAGCGTCCGGCAAGGACATACCCTTCGAGGACGTTACGGTAACTATACGAGGTGAAGCTGCCGTCGCCGCGCACGTTTAACCCCTCGCGAGCGAAGTAAGAAGCCCGCCGCGACGGCGGGCTTTTTAAATCGTCCCTGAAAACCGCTACTCCTCGCCGGCGAAGGCCTCGACGAATCTCGTCAGCGCCTCCTTCTTGGCGTCGGCGTCTTCCGTGGGATCGTAATACGCCACGAGGACGAGCGAGCCGTTGACCGCCACGGCGAATTCGCGCAAAACGTCCATCGCCAGCAGCTCGGCGTTGCGCTCGGCGCCGTACTCCCGGGCGCGGCCGTCGTCCGCGAACGCGAACGCCTCGAGAATGACCTCGGGTCCCGTGCTGCCGTAGACGGCGTGCCACACGCACCCGTCGGGGAATTCGCGCGTGAGGTCGCCGCGATTCTCGATGGGTATGCCGGCGGACTTAAGCAGCGCCTCCGCCCGCGCCGCCTCCGGGAAGATAATCTGTGTGGGCCGGGCCGTTTCCGCGACGGCGGCCGTCTCGACGCTTCGCGGCTCGTTCCCGCTTTGGCACGCGAACGCTACCGAGGCGTATACCGCGAGGATTACGACGCAATTCCTCATTTATTCGCCAACTCCTTTTTGACGTACGGCACCAGGCCGCCCGCCTCGAGAATGCCGATCACTTCGGGCGGCAGCGCCGTAAATTTATAACTCGAGCCGTCCGCGGCCGTCAACTCCCCCACCTGGAAATCGACGGTTATCTCGTCGCCGGCGTTTATATGTGGTATCGCTTCGGGCGCCGCGACCGTCGGCAGGCCGGCGTTGATGGCGTTGCGGAAAAATATGCGCGCGAACGACGCCGCCACTACCGCGGCCACGCCGGCGTACTTCAGGCACAGCGCCGCCTGCTCGCGGCTCGAGCCGCAGCCGAAGTTTTTGCCGGCGACAACGACGTCCCCGGGTTTCACGTTCTTGGCGAATGCCGGGTCCAGGTCCTCGAGGGCGTGGGAGGCGATCTCGCCCGGGTCCGTTACCGTATATGTGTACCGCCCGGGGAAGATGACGTCGGTGTTGACGTCGTCGCCGTACTTCCAGACCTTACCTTTTATCATCTCGCTTCCCCCGCAGCGACAACCACGTCGTCAGCATCACGGCGCCGAGGCCGACGAAGAGCAAAAACGCCAGGACTACCAAGATGATTACGATTAAATACACTAACGACTCCATACCCTCACGCCCTTACCGTCCGGGGGTCGGTGATGCGACCGTGGAGCGCCGAAGCCGCCGCCGTCGCCGGCGAGCACAAATAGACCTCGGCCTCCGTCGAGCCCATGCGGCCGCGGAAGTTGCGATTCGCCGTCGAGAGGCAGACCTCGCCCGCGGCCAATATCCCCTCGTGGGCGCCCAGGCACGGCCCGCAGCCCGGGTTCATAATTATGCAGCCCGCCGCCGCCAGCGTCGCCAGCGCGCCGATGCCGAGCGCCTCCAGGTACGTCGCCCGGCTGGCAGGGAAGACGAGGACCCGCACCGCCGGTGCCACGCGCCGGTTCCGCAAGATATTCGCCGCCACCACCAGGTCGTCGATGCGGCCGTTGGTGCAAGTCCCGACGACGATCTGGTCCACGCGCGTCCCCGCCGCCTCGCCAACCGGCACTACATTGTCGACCGTGTGCGGGCACGCCACCCGGGGCTCGAGACCGGCGACGTCGTAGGAGAGCGTCCGCTCGTACGCGGCGCCGTCGTCCGGCAAGACTTCGTCGAACGTGCGCCGCGCGCGCCCCGCGAGGAAGGCGCGCGTCTTCTCGTCCGGGGCGACGTACGCGTTCTTGGCGCCCATCTCCGCGGCCATGTTGCACAACGTCATACGGCCCGAGGGCGACGTCGCGGCCACCGTCGGCCCGGCGAACTCCACCGACCGGTACAACGCGCCGTCCGCGCCCTGGTCGCCGATTATATAAAGGACCAAATCCTTGGGGTATACGTCGGCGCCGAACTCGCCCGTCACCTCGAGCCGAAGCGATTCGGGGCACCGGAGCCACAACTCGCCGGTGGCGTAGAGCGCCGCCATCTCGGTCCGCCCGATGCCCGCGGCGAACGCGCCCAAAGCGCCGTACGTCGTCGTGTGGCTGTCCGCCCCCAGGACCAGCTCGCCCGGCAGCGCGAACCCTTGCTCCGCGAATACCTGGTGGCACACTCCTTCGCCCACGTCGAAGAAATGCTCGATGTCGTTCGCTTCCACGAACTTGCGGATCTCGAGGTGGTTCTGGGCGTACTTCTCGGTGGCCGCCGGGACGCAATGGTCCAGAACGATAACGGCCTTATCCGGGTCCACAATCCGTTCCAGGCCGAACTCGCCGAAGGTCGCGGCGATGGCCGCGGTGTTGTCGTGGGATAGCAGCCGGTCCGGCTCGAGCACGACTATCTCGCCCGCGGCCACCGGGCGACCGGCCTTACGCGAAAAAATCTTCTCGGCGAACGTTTGGGGCATATCGCGCCTTACAATTTAAACGGCTCGAAATTCATAAAGTCGGCGTGGTGGATAATTATCGCCTCCGGCGTCACCCGGGAGCCCTCGCCCTCGCGGGCGTGCGTCGCGACGACGTGGACCACCGCCGCCGGCAGGCCGAACTCGTAGCAGAGCGCGGCGCCGGAGAACGGGTGCCGGAGCATGCGGCCCAGCTCCGACTTGACGAACCCGCCGCCCTCCTCGCGGTACTCCAAAAGCTTGCCGACGTCGTGCAGTAGCGCCGCGGCGAGCAGGTGGTCGCGGTCGATATTCAGGCGGGAACCGTACGCCTCGGCCATCGCGGCCCCTACGGCGACAGCGCATCGCGTCACGGCGCGGGTGTGCTCGAGGTACGTCGCCGGGCACGGCTCGAGGAGCAGCGTAAACGGCATCCGCGCCATATCCTCCGGTTGCCAGCCGCCGCGCTCGAGCGCGGCCTCGTAGGCCGCGACGACCTTATCGCGCAGCGCGCCGTCCTCTATCTCCGCCAACTCCGGCAAGAGCTCTCTTATTTTTTCTTCCATATCGCACCTCGAGCTAGGTTAAATGTCTTTCGCCCGGGCCGTCGTACGCCCACGCCGACGGCTCGATGCGCCGCATAGGCCGCTCGCGCGCCCGCTCCTCGAGAACGTGCGCCAGCCACCCGGGCATGCGCGCCATTATGAAGAACGCGTTGGCGACGTACGGCTCGAAACCCAGATCGAAAAGGCACGCCGCGATGGCGCCGTCGACGTTTAGCGGCAGAACCTTACCGGTAACGTTCGCCAGCGCCGCCTCGAGCGCGCGCGCCATCGGGATACCCTCTCGCGCCAGGCCCAGCTCCTCCGCCAACGCGAAGAGCCGCGCCGCCCGCGGATCGTCGTCGTGGAGGCGGTGGCCGAACCCCTCCACCCGCCTTCCGGCCTCGCGGTAACGCTCCACTATCGCGGCCGCGGCCTCCTCGCGCGAGACGCCCGTCTCCTTCATCTCGGCTAGCGCCTCGGCCAGCGCGTTCATACACCCCTCGACCGCGCCGCCGTGGAAGCGGTTGACGGCCAGCACGCCCGAGGCCAGCGCGGCGTTCACCGGCGCGCCGGTAGAGGCCGCGGCTCGAGCGGCCAGCGTCGACGGCGGCGTGACGCCGTGGTCCACCGACGAAACCAGTATGGCGTCGAGGAGCTTACCCTCGGTTTCGGACGGCAGCTCGCCGAGCAGCGCGAGCCATACGACCTCGGCGAAGCTCTTGCGGCCCATCAGCTCCTCGATGGGATAGCCGCGGAGGCGTATCTTGTTGGGGGCTACGTCCGTTATGTTGGTAAACCATTTATCGGCCATAAACCGCTCCTGACTATATGAAAACCGCCGACACGCTATCCCCGCTCGGGCGAATACACGACGCGCCCTTCCCGCATGGCGTGTCGTACCAGCGTGCTCTCTTCCTTGGCGCGGTTGAACTCCGCCGCGGTGTACACTACCATCTCGACCGGCTCGCGGCCCTTGAATTTGTCGCGGAAATATTCCTGGCGCTCTTTGAAGGGGAGGTCGCTGGCGGCGACGACGATTAGATTCAATTTCGAATTGGCTCGAGCGGTGCCCCGGGCGACGGCGCCGTGGACGACGACGAACGTCGCCCCCGACATCACGAGCCGCGGGACGAGGAAATTAATCTCGGCCTCCAGCTCGCGCTGCCGCGTTATCTTCGGCGTCTCGGCCGTCATTCACCTCTTGCCCGGCGGTTACTTACGGGCCGTTGAGTTCGTTTAAAAAGGCTTCCAACCTGGCGCGGATATCGTCCCGCGCTCGCCGGTAATCATCCAAACCCAGGCGGTACGGGTCGTCTATGGGCCAGTGGAAGCGCGCGCCCTCGCCCGGGAAGTACGGGCACAACTCCCGCGCATTATCGCATAGCGTAATTACGTAGTCAAACTCTTCGCCGACGAACTCGTCGACGGACTTGGAGCGCTGACGCGATATATCTACGCCGGCCTCGGCCATAACCTCCACCGTGAGCGGCGCGACGCCAACGGGGTACACGCCCGCGGAGTAGGCCTCGAGGAGGCCCGCGCCCAAGTAATTCGCCCAACCCTCCGCCATCTGTGAGCGGCACGAGTTGCCGGTGCATACAAAGAGAACTTTCATTTTACGTTTTCCTTTTGCCATAACGTCATTTGCCGGGGCCGGGTCGAAACCGCAGAAGCCACAGCCGCGCGTCCGCGGCCACGGCGCGCATCATGTGGTGGAAGGGCACCGCCCGAGGTTCTTTTACTAAATACATTGGTACGTGCGAAGCGAGGCGAAAAGCCGTGGCTATGAGGAATGCGACCTTCATATTCAGAAGCTGCCAGCCTCCCAACGAGACGTAACGCGGCAGCATGGCGACGAACTGGCCCGAGCCGATGGTCGCGACCAGGCCGCACGCGCCGGCGACGACGGCGTAAACCGCTACGTAATTATCCCGCTTGGCCTCCGGGCTCAGGCGGATGATAAGGTTCGTCGTCGCGACCATAGTCCCGCCCCACATCGCGCCCGACGTGACGGCCTCCAGCCAAACCCACCAGTAAAGGTCCGGTCGCATGAAGACGTATACGAACGAGTTCGCCGTCGCCAGGAATATTAGCCCTCGAAAGACCGGCTTGTTGCCGAAGCGGTCTAACAGACGGCCCCACAAGGCCGCCGTCGCCGCCATCGCGATTATCAAAAGCGAGTTGTATATCTGAACCGCGGTTAGCGACATGCGCAATTCTCCGAGGAGGAACGGCTGCCAGAACGGCGCGCCGAATGATGCCGCGAACCACCACCATCCGAAGAAATATATCAGGCGGCGGAAGCGGCGTTCGCGGAAGGGCTCGCCCAACGAGCGGAGTGAAAAGCGTACGGCTGGCGCGGGGCGGTCGCGCTGCCGCAACAGCAGCAGCGTTGAGGCGAGGCCCGCAACCCCGGCAAAGGCGAATATTATAAAGTAGGCGTACCGTTCTCCGCCCGCGCCCCACAGGCCGCCGGCGACGCCGAACAGGCGGCGAAAGAATCCCGTCAAGCCGGTTTCGCTTCCCGGCACGGAAAGGTCCTTAAAAACGCTGGCGGCGAAGGCGACGACGATCCCCAGCGCCATCATCAGTTGCGTCCGCTTGCCGAGGAAACGGCCGCGGATGCGTTCCGGGACGACGGCGCCGATCCAACTCGTCCACACGCTCGTCATGACGCCGGTAAAAACCTGCGAGGCCAGGAAACAAGCTATAAAGAGGGCGAGCGCCGCCTCCGGCTCGAGCCAAACCACCACCGCCGGGATGAGGAATATTATACCGCGCGCGGCCGCGCTGGCCGCGACGACGAGCCGCCGCCGCGAGCCGCCGAAGACGGGCAGCAGCACCGGCCCCAGCACCTGCGATAACGCAATGACCGGGCCGGCGGCAAAGATTAAGCCGAACGCCCGGCTACCGGCGCCCAGGCTCACCGCCAGCGCCGTAACGAACGCCGACCAGGGGCCGGCGAGGTTCAAGAACATCTGGCCGAAGAGACCCTCGCACACCGACGCCCGCATGTCCGGCCGGGGCCGTAGTTTGGCGAACGCCGGCGGCGCCGGCGCACTGGTCAAACTATCTCCTCGCTCGTCGTCGCTCATACTTCGCCCAGGTCCTTCAAAACTCCCAACGTGTACTCCGCGACCTTATCGTAGTCGTCCACGACAATGGCCCCCGCCTCGCGCAGGGCCCCCACCTTGCCCTCGTACGTGCCGCGGCCGCCCTCGACGATCGCGCCGGCGTGGGAGAAGCGCGTCCCCTCCGTCGCGGCCTTACCGCCGATGAACGCCACCACGGGCTTGGTAACCACGCCTTCGGCGATGAGCTCGGCAACCTTCTCCTCCTGGCTGCCGCCTATCTCGCCGAACATCACCACGGCCTTCGTATCGGCGTCCTCCTGGAATAACCGAACGGCGTCCTGGTGCGGCGTGCCGACGATAGGGTCGCCGCCGACATGCACCAGCGTGGTCGCGCCGACGCCCGCCCGGCCGAGGTAATACGCCAGCGACGACGTAATCCCTCCGGAGCGAGACGAGATGCCGACCGGCCCGGGCTTGAACCACTCCCGCGCCGACTCCGCCCGGCCGCCGACCATACCCAGCACGGCCTTGTCCACCGAGAGCACGCCCAACGTGTTGGGGCCCACGTATCGCGCGCCGTGTTCGCGCGCCGCCGCGTCGATGGCCATCGCGTCCCATATCGGCACCCGGTCGGGGACCAGCACGGCCAACTTGACGCCGCCGGCGAAGGCCTCCACCGCGGCCTCCTTCACCGCCGGCCCGGGCACGAAGACGACGGCCGCGTAAACCTCGCCCACCGCCTCGACCGCCGCGGCCACCGTATCGAAGACCGGAACGCCCTCGACTTCCTCGCCGCCGTGGCCCGGGGAGACGCCGGCGACGACGTTGGTCCCGTAGCCCTTCATAAGGCGCGTGCGGGCCCGACCTTCGCGGCCGGTAATGCCGGCCACGAGGACTTTATCCTCTTTACTAACTAAGATTGACATATCAACGCGTCTTTTTTAAATACTCGTGTAACCCGGCGATAGGCAGCGTTATCCGGCCGCCGCCGTTGCCCCGGGCGCGGCACTCCACTTCGCACGCCAGGCACTCGGTGCAGCGGCCCCGCGCCGCCTCTTCGGCGCCGATATTTAAGGCCGGCCTGCCGTCCTCCAATTTGAGGATTTGCGGGACGCAATCCGCTACGCATACTTTGGAATCGCAGCCCTCGCATCGCGCGTAATCGTAGGAGACAGTCCCGCCGGTAACGGTCCGGAAAGAATACGACGAATTGTGCGGCAGGCCGGGCGGCTTCTCGTGACGAACGCCGTAATCGTAACCGTCCACGAGCTCGCGCAGCCGCCGCGCGCAATGCCGCGCCGGCGTATCTTTGCCGTAGCACTCCACCGGCGCGGGCAAGTCCTTCGTATATTCGGTCAGTATCCGGATGGCGCGTTCTTCCTGGTTGCCGCCCAGCCGCTCGACGCAGGGAACGTCGAGCCAAACCTCGCGGAAGGCCTTTACCAGGCCCCGCGCGGAGTGGAACTGCTCCTGGCTGGCGACGCCGGAGCCGGAGCCGAAATAGCCGACGACGTTCTTCTGGGCCAGCAGGATGCACGCCGCGCGGTAAACCTTGCTCGCCGGCGGGTTGCCGGAGGTATCGCAGAAGTTGGCGACCTTGAAACCCTCGGCCAGCGCGGCGTCCATCGACATCATCGAGCCGCCGCCGCCGGCGCCGTGGAGCGCGACGCAGCGGTCTTCCGGCGCGAAGCCCTCCGCGAGCTGTACGAAATAAAACGTGCCGCGGTAGTCGTCCTTCTCGACGTTGTAGGCTATAAGGTCTAACTCGGTGGGAGGCCGGTCGAACTCGCGGGCGACCTGCACGTCGAGCTCCGGGTGCCGGTAAACGGCGTAGTCGTCCGCCGTAACGCGGCAGTCCGCGGCCACGACCTCGCCCTCGTCCGTTACGACCAGCGGGTTTATCTCCGCCGCCCGGGCCTCGGCGTCGCGGGCGACGCGCCACAGCTTCACCAGGACGTCCGCCACGGCCACGAGCTCCCGGCCCCGAAGGCCCGCGCGCCGCGCCAGCTCCCGCGCCTCATAGCCGTATAGGCCGCGCGCCGCGTCGAGGTATCTTTTCACCAGCGCCTCCGGATGGTTGGCCGCGATCTCCTCGACGCCGGTGCCGCCGACGGACGAGAATATAAGGAGGGGCATCCGGGCGTCGTTGTCGACGACGACCGCGGCGTACATCTCGCGCGCGACGTTCAACTTCCGCTCGACGAGGACGACGTCGCAACGTTGGCCTCTAAACGTGCGGCCCAAAAAGTCGCGGCCGGCGACGCGCTCCGCAGCCATAGCGTTTTCGGCGAACTTAATGCCGCCCACGGCCGCCCGGCCGGTTATGAATACCTGGGCCTTCAGGACGACCGGCGCGCCGATCTCCCGCGCTATGACCGTGGCCTCCGCGGCCGAGCGTGCGGCGCGTCCCGGCGGGACCTTCACGCCCGCCCGCCGCAGGAGTCCTTTACCCTGATATTCGTATAGACGGACCACAATAACGGCTGATATACGCGGTAAAATTGTGCACGCTTGAGGCCGCGGCGACTTAACGGCGCCTATTATAAGATTATCGAGAACCGGGCCGCAATAAAATAAGGGCGACCGACCCCCGCGGCGAGGGCCGGCTTAAAGTAATTTCGCAATAGGGCGTTAGTTTTCTTTTGACAGGCATTAATATATAATGTTATAGTCGCACCGGTCGGCGATGCGGCTTGACAAATTCCTTGTAGTCGCGCGGTTAGTGAAGCAGCGCGCACGGGCTAAAGAAATGTGCGATGCGGGCCACATTAAAATCGGCGGCAAGAGCGCCAAAGCGGGCCGCAACGTCAACGAGGGCGAAACGGTCGAGCTTACGTTTCCGCGCCGGCGCCTCGTCGTACAGGTAACGAAGGTGCCGGCGGCGAAATCGGTCTCCAAGGAAGCGGCCCGCACGTTGTACGACGTCGTCGCCGAAGAGCGGACGGGCGAATTGGAATGACCGAGGATGCGAAAAAGTTCCTGGCCGAAGTAACGGCGTTAAAAACCGCGGCCGAGAAAGCGGCGACTGCCGTTTCCGACGGAAAAGCGCTCGAGCGCTGGCGCATAGAATTCCTCGGCCGGAAATCGCCGCTGGGGCGGTTGAGCAAAAGCCTAACCTCGCTGGCCGAAGGGGACAGGCCCGCGGCGGGCAAAGCGCTCAACGAGCTCCGAGCAGACCTCAAGGCCGAGTACGAATCGCTCCAAAAACGGCTCGGCCCCAAAAAAGCCGGCACCGACGAAGCGCGCCTGGACTATACGCTGCCCGGCGTACAGCCGCCCATCGGCACGCTCCATCCCCTGACCAAGACCTATTACGAGATCACGGCATTCTTCGCCTCCTTGGGTTTCAACGTCGCCCACGGCCCGGAAGTCGAAGACGAGTTCCACAACTTCGGCGCGCTCAACTTCCCGCCCGACCACCCGAGCCGCGACGCCCAGGACACGTTGTACGTAAATGACGAGTGGCTGCTCCGGACTCACACGTCGCCGGCGCAGATACGGGTGATGTTGGAACAGCGACCGCCGCTGCGCGTAATCGTCCCGGGCCGCTGCTTCCGCGCCGACGCGGTGGACGCCTCCCACTACCCCGTCTTCCACCAGGTCGAGGGTTTGTTGGTAGACGAAAACGTATCGCTGGGCGACCTCAAGGGGACGCTGACCGCCTTCGCCGAGTACATCTTCGGCCCGGACACCAAGATGCGCTTCCGGCCGCACTTCTTCCCCTTCACCGAGCCTTCGGCGGAGGTGGACATCTCGTGCGTGGTGTGCGGCGGGGAAGGTTGCAGGACTTGCGGCGGCAAGGGCTGGCTCGAGATAGCCGGCGCCGGCATGGTCCACCCCAACGTCTTCCGCAACGTCGGCTACGACCCCGAACAATGGGCCGGCTACGCGTTCGGCATGGGCGTCGAACGCATCGCCATGCTCAAGTACGGCATCGACGATATCCGGCTCTTCTACGAAAACGACTTCGCGTTCCTGAAGCAATTTTAAACCGATGAAGTACAGCCTCAAATGGCTCCGCGATTACTGCCCGGCCAACGTGCCGGCCGACAAGCTGGCCCAACAGCTCACCATGGCCGGCCTGGAGGTTGAGTCGCTCGTCCGCGTCGGCGACGACGTCGTCCTGGACGTGGAAGTCGTCCCGGTGCGTAGCGACTGCCTTTCGATGGTGGGCCTGGCGCGGGAGATCTCCTTCCTCACCGGCGCGCCGCTTACGCTGCCGCCGGTACTCATTAAAGAAGTACGCATTCCCAAGGAATTCTCCGTCGACGTAGACCTCGTCGACCGGGACCTATGCCCCCGTTATTCCGCCCGGATCGTGACCGACCTGCGGGCGGGCGCGTCGCCGCCTTGGCTCGCCGAGAGGCTGGAGGCGGTCGGCGTCCGTTCGCTCAACAACGTCGTCGACATCACCAACTTCGTGAACCTGGAAATGGGCCAGCCGCTGCACGCCTTCGACCTCGCCAAGCTCCGGGGCCGCAAGCTCGTCATCCGGCGCGCCGCCGCGGGGGAAAAACTCGTCCTCATCGACGGCCAGGAACTCGCGCTGTCGCCCGAAGACCTCGTCATCGCGGACGCCGAAGGGGCGGTGGCGCTGGCGGGCGTCATGGGGGGCCGAGACAGCGAGGTATCGTCTTCCACCGAGGCCGTCGTAATCGAGAGCGCGCACTTCGACCCGGTGAGCGTTCGCCGCACCGCGCGACGCTACGGCCTGTCTACCGAATCGTCGTACCGGTTCGAACGGGGCACCGACCCCACCGCGACGCTGGAAGCGGCGGATCGAGCCGCGGCGCTTATAGCCGAGGTGGCCGGCGGTACCGTCCTGGGGCCGCCGGCCGACAAAGGCCAAACCGAGTGGTCGCGGCCGGCCATCGTCCTCCGGCCCGCCCGCGCCAACATGCTCCTGGGAACGAGCCTCACCGGCGAGGATATGGCGGTGCTGCTGCGGCGACTTTACTTCGACGTGGGCCTGGACCGGATGGAAAACCTCATCATATCGGCGCCGCCGTACCGGCGCGACGTATGCGCCGAAATAGACGTCGTCGAAGAAGTGGGGCGCGCCTACGGCTACGACGACGTCGAAGCCACCCTCCCGGGGGGACGGATGCCGGCGCCGGCGCGCGTCCCACGGGAGGAGCTCGAACGCGCCGCGCGCGAAGTCCTAACGGCGGCGGGGTTCGCCGAAGTCTATACGCCGAGTTTTACGGATCCCGAAAAGCTCGCCGCGTACGGCCTGGACGCGGCAACCGCCGTCCCGGTCGCCAACCCGACGGTGAGCCAGTTCTCGCACCTGCGGCCCGCGCTTTGGCCCGCGTTGGCCGAAGTCGCGACCCGCAACGGCCGCCTGGGCGCGCCGTCGGTCCTCGTCTTCGAATTGGGCACCGTCTTCGAGCCGGGGGAAGACGGCCGCGTCGTCGAGCGCCCCCGCCTCGCGGCGTTGGCGGCGGGCGAGGCCGCCCCCCGGCATTGGTCGCGGCCCCCCCCCCGTGCCGACTTCTTCTTCGTCAAGGGCATAGTCGAGGCTCTGGCGCGCGCCCTCGACGCATCGTTGACGTGGCGGGGCGAGAGCTTCTCGCTCGGCGACGGCGAGGGGAAATACGTTCGCTTACCGCTCGAGCCGTTCGGCGAGGGCCACGTCGTCGAAATGGACGTCGCACCGCTATACGGCCGGGCCGCGGCGCCGAGCCGCCGCTACCACCCCATCTCCCGCTTCCCGTCGGTGGTGCGGGACCTGGCGGTGGTGGTCGACGACGGCACGGCCGCCGCGGACGTCGTCGCCGCGCTGCGCGACTCGAGCGAGCTCGCGCGGGAGGTATCGGTATTCGACGTCTTCACCGGCGAAGGCCTACCGCCGGGCCGGAAAAGCCTGGGTATACGAATCCGCTATCAGGCCGACGACCGGACGTTGACCGACGAGGAGGCCAACGCCGCTCGCCAAGGGGCGATTGAAATACTAACGGAACGGTTCGGCGCAACGCTACGCAGCCAGTAGCTAATCGAGGAGCGCGCAGTATGGACAACCTCGAGAGTCTCGAAGAAAAAGTCATGGTTCTGGTACAAACGGTGCGCAAGCACCAGGAAACTAACGCGCGCCTGCGGGGCGAGATCGAACGGAAGAAGGAGGAGCTGGAAGCCGCCAGCCGCGAGAAAGAGGAACTCGCGCGCAAAATAGACGAGTACAAAAAGTTCGCGGCCGAGAACGAGCAGCTGCGCACCGACCAACAGGAAGCCCGCGCGCGCGTGGAACAAATACTGGGCAAGTTGGAAACGTTCGAGAAAGAGTTGGAGCGAGGCGAAAGCGGCCAAGCGGAACTCATGCCCGAAGAAGAGGGCGAATAGCCGCCGAGCCCGCCGGCCGGAACCGACGGGGGTCGACATGGCTCAAAGCAAACAAACTACAAAGGTCACCATCTTCGGCGTCGAATACTCGATTACGAGCGACCGCAACCCGGACGAAGTGCGCCGGATCGCGAAGTTCGTGGACGACAAGATGTGGGAGATCTCGGAAAACAACAACCTCATCTCGACCGAGAAAGTCGCCATACTCACGGCCCTGAACATCGCCGAAGACTACCTCGGAACCCTCGAGCAACGAAAACGCGAAACGGAACGCGTCGAGCGCAAGACGTCGAGCATCATAAAACTGATCGACGAATCGCGTACCTAATGCGGCGCCGCGCATAAAGGTTTGGCATATGCCGGCGCGCTACACGATGGGCATCGACCTCGGCGGCACTACTACGTCGCTCGCGGTAATCGATGCCCGTAATTATGTCGCCGCGAAACGGAGTTTCCCGACTCGAGCCGAGGCCGGCTTCGACGACGTCCTGCGAAGAATAAGCGAGGCCGCGGCAGCGGCTTTGAGGGAGCACCCGTGCGACGCTTTAGGGGTGGCGGCGGCGGCGCAAGTGGACGTCGAGGCCGGCGTACTCGTCGCGTCTCCCAACCTGCGCTTCGCGAACGAGCCGTTGGCGGCCCGGCTGCGAGACGCCCTGGGATTACCGGTTGTTTTGGAAAACGACGTCAGCGCCGCGGCGTACGGCGAATATTTGGCCGCGCCCCAAGTGCGAGAGCCGCTGTTCGCCGTCTTCGTCGGTACCGGCGTGGGGGGCGGCCTCGTCGCGGGCGGGGACGTATTCCGCGGCGCGGACGGCTTCGCCGCGGAAATAGGCCACGTGCCGGTCGTAGCGACGGGGGGCGAACCTTGCGGCTGCGGCCGGCGCGGCTGCGTCGAAGCGTACGCCGGCGGCTCGGCCATCGTACGCCGCGCCAACGCTCGCCGCGGGCCCCCGCCCGAGGTTCCGGCCTTTACCGACGTGACCGGCGTCGTCCGGGCCGCAGCGGCGGGGGAAGCCGCGTGCCAAGCCGTTCTGGAGGAAGCGGCCGATTACCTGGGCGTAGCGCTGGCCGCCGCCGTAAACCTCTTGAACCCGGGTACGCTGGTCGTAGGCGGAGGCGTTGCGCGGGCGTGGCCGCCGCTGGCCCCGCGGGCGCTCGAGAGGATGAAAGAGTCGGCGCTGCCGCCGGCGCTCGCCTCGCTGGCAACGCGCGAAGCGTTGCTCGGCGCGTGGGCCGGGGCGATCGGCGCCGCGGCGCTGGCCCGGAAACCGGCCAGGTCGTGAAGGCCGGTCACGGTTGCCTCGCGTTACTATAATGCGGAAATTATTCCAAACGACGACGGTGCTTTTGCTATTAGCCGCGACGGCCGGCGCGTATACCTATTTCGGTAAAAATAAAGTACAGTACTACAAGCACGATTGGCAGATCATCAAAGGGGACCACGTCGACCTCTACTTCTACAGCGCCGAGCGCGAATTGGCGGAGCGCGCCGTCGGAATAGCGGAAGAGACATGGGACTACCTATCGCTGCGCATGGCGTATACCCCGCGCGAGCGCGTCCCGCTCATAATCTACGGCTCCCACAGCGAGTTTCAAGAGACCAACATCCTGCCGTACATCCTGCCCGAGGGGGTAGCCGGCTTCATGGAGCTGATGAGGCACCGCGTCGTGATACCGTTCGACGGCTCGTACCTCCGCTTCAGGCGGGTCATACGCCATGAACTGACGCACTTCTTCATGTACCAAAAGCTCCGCGACGTTTACAAACGGCACAAGCGTTACGACTACGGCCAGCCGCCGTTCTGGTACGTCGAGGGCCTCGCGGAATATATGTCGACGGATTGGGACAGCTTCTCGGATTCGTTCCTCGCCGACGCCCTCTACAGCGACGCCCTCGTGCCGCTCACGAAATGGCGAAGTATCGCAGGGACGTACCTGGCGTACAAGGAGGGCGAGGCCGCGCTGTACTACCTTGCCCAGACCTACGGGGAAGACAAAATCATCAAAATAATCGACGAGGGTTGGCTCGACCGCGATTACGACGAGGTCCTGGACCTCGTCCTGCCGGTGCCGTTCCGCAAGTTCGACGAGGATTGGCAGCGCTGGCTCCGCAAGCGTTATTGGCCCCGCTACGCCGAACGAGCCGAGCTGGGCGCCATGGGCGAGGAGCTGTCCAAGGGCCCGGGGATGAGAAGCGGCGTCGCCTGGTTGGATGAACGACGGCTGGCCTTCCTCTCCGGAGAAGAGGGTCGCTCGAGCCTGTACCTGATGACGGTCGGAGAGGACGGCCGGGGCGCCGAGGTGCGCAAGCTCGTCGCCGGCGAGAAATCGCCGTCCTACACCGTCTTGCACGTATACCGCGAACGACTCGGCACGTACGGCGGTCGCCTTATAGCCTTCGCCGCGCGCGCCCACGACCAGGACCGCCTGTACGTTTACGACGTGACGCGAGACAAGGTCGTGGAGAGTTACGAGTTCGACGACCTCATCATCCTGGGCTCGCCGGCTTTCTCCCCCGACGGCGAAGAGATCGTCTTCCGCGGCCTGGCGCGCCGCGGCCAGGCGGACCTGTACGTCGTAACGCGCGCCACGGGCGAACGGCGCACCTTGACCGACGACCTGGCCGACGACGCTTACCCCTGCTGGACGCCGGAGGGAATAGTCTTCGCCTCCGAGAGGGGCATCGCTTCCTACAAAGACTACTACAACCTTTACCGCCTCGAGCCGGAAACGAACGAGGTCGTGAGGTTAACCGAGGGGCCGTGGCGCGACCTCTATCCGTGCGCCGGCGACGACGGCGATATCTACTTCGTCTCCGACCGGGACGGCCAATACGAAGCGTACCGGCTGGAGGAGGGCGGCGAAGCAACGCTGCTGTCGAACTCGCTCACGGGGGTGATGGAAGTCGCGCCGCGGCCGGGCGGCGCGCCCGGCGAGGTGTCCTTCATCGGCCTCGCGCGCCAGAGCTTCAATATTTACCTGGCTACTCTCGAACCCCAACTTCCGAGCGAGGCGGACGGAGAGGAACCGGCCGTCGCAACCACGCCGCCGATGGCGCTGCCGGTTACGAGTTACCCCATCCGCGGCTATAAGACTACCTTCGCCCTCGACTACTTCGCCGGCTCCGTCGCCTACGGGCCCGAATTCGGTACCCAGACGGGTATCGTACTGTCGTTCACCGACGTCCTGAACGACAAGAACATCCTGGTCCAATTCGGCAACGACGCCACCACCATGGACGAGTTCCTGGAGCGCACCAGCGTGGGCGTCGATTACTACGACCTCAGCCGCCGCGTGGGCTACGGCGTGGGCGCTTTCCGCTATGTGGAGGACCGGTTCGACTACTTGTCCGGAACTGCAGGCCGCTACTATACCGAGACGCGTTCCGGCGGCAGCGCGACGTTGGTGTATCCGTTGGACCGCTTCCATCGCGTCAGCGGCAGCCTGTACCTCTACGAGTTGAAGCGAACGTGGGAGATATCCGCGCCCCCCGAGGTCGGGACCAAGGTCTCGCCTTACCTGTCTGCGGCGCGCGACACGTCGCTCTGGTACCGCGACGGCCCCATCGACGGCCAACGGCTTCACTTGACGGTGGGCACAACGCAGGACATAAGGCGGCGCCGCCGCGACTACGTCTACCTGCTGGGGGACCTGCGCCATTACTTGCGCACGACGCGCACCCAGGCCTTCGCCTTCCGCGGCATATTGGTGGGGACGTTCGGACCGGACGCGAGGCCGGTGTACGGCGGCGGCAGCCTCTCCATGCGGGGTTACAAATGGTTCGACTTTCACGGCCACCGCTTCGCGATGGTTAACGCCGAATACCGGTTCCCGATACTGGAGCCCTTCGGCCTCCGCACAGCCATCGGAACGGCGCCCATGCCGCCGGTGCGGGGGGCGCTGTTTTTCGACGTGGGCGAGGCGTGGGACGAAAAGCTGGGGCGCGTACGAGGCGGCTTCGGCCTCGGCATCCGGGCCATCTTGTGGGGATTCTTTGTGCTGCGGACGGACCATACCGTTCTCACCGATTTCGAATCGCTGGGGCCGTTCGTGCCCATCAGATTCTTCATCGGATGGAGTTACTAACGCTTGACGCGGTCGCGGCCGTCGGTTATAATTTCTCCAAACAAAGGAGCTGAAGATGAAGCTTAAAGCTTTCGCCACCCTCTGTATCGCGGCGGTTCCCGCGTTGGCCCTGGTCAATTTCAAAGGCGGCTACACGTCGACTATGGGCGAGCTGGGCGAGCGGTACGCCGGCGGCCTGGGCCTAATGATGGAGCTGGAGATCGGCCTCCCCGGGCCCATAGCCATCGTGCCGATGGGCGGCTACACCCAGCTCGGCCAGGATAAAGAATTCACGGCCTTGCTCGACACCTACATCGAAAGATATTTTAAAGGTATTCCCATCCCGCCGGAGTTGCGGGACGTCGGTAAAATCAACTCCAGCATGTATTACTTCGGCGGGGGTTTCCGCGCGTACGCCGTGAAAAACGTGGCGGTTAAAATCCACGTCGAGGGCGGCCTGGGTTATTACTACCGCGACATGGAAGCCCAAGGCGTCCCGTTCTCGCTCATCGCCGCGGCCATCCCGGAGCTCAAAGAGTTCGAGGAGGCGGTCGAACCGGCTAAGGGCGCCGGCATCCACGTCGACTTCGGCCTTGAGCTCTTCCCCATCTCACCGGTGGCGCCGCAGGTGGGGGTGCGGTACATCCACGCCTTCGGCGTAGGCCGGACGCGTATTGACGAGTACATGGAGAAAAACATACCTGGATTTAAGGCGCCCGAGAGCGAGAATGTGGACTTGTTCCTGTTCTACGGAGGGCTCGGGATCTTCTAATATTAACCGAAAAAATTAACCCGGCCGCTTCGGCCGGGTTTTTTATTTACCGGATTTCCGGTCACTTCTCCAAAACGGTAGCAAGCGCGCGGAGGAAGGCATCGTTCTCCTCGGCCTTCCCGACGGAGACGCGCAGCGCGTTGGGCAAGCCCCAGCCGGCCATAGGCCGCACGACGACGCCCAGCGTCAACAAACCCTCGAAGACCGGCGCGGCCTCGCGCTCCAAGTCGACCAGGACGAAGTTGGCCTCCGACGGTACGTACTTCACGCCGAGCTCGTCGAGCCCCCTATAGAGCTGCTCGCGGCCCGCCGCGACCATCTCCCGGCTGCGCGCGAGATGCTCGTCGTCGTCCAGGGCGGCGACGCCCGCGACCTGAGCCAGCCGGTTGGCGTTGAACGGTTGGCGGATGCGGTGCATCGCGGCCGCCAGCTCGGCGTCGGCGGCGCCCCAGCCCAGCCGCAGGCCGGCGAGGCCGTAGTTCTTGGAGAAGCTGCGCATCGCCATCACCGGCCGCCCGGCCTTCACGTAATCGAGGGCGTCGGGGTAATCCTCGGCCGTCACGAAGTCGAAGTACGCCTCGTCCAGGACGACGAGGACCGTGTCCGGCACGCGCTCGAGGAAGTCGTCGACCTCGGCTCGAGTCACAATCGTCCCGGTGGGGTTATTGGGGTTGGCGATAAACACGACCTTGGTGCGCTCGTCTACGGCGTCGGCTATAGCCGGCAAGTCGAACCTATAATCCTTGAGGGGTATCCCGCGGAACTCGGCGTCCATTATCATGGCGCCGATCCTGTACATAATGAAAGAGGGGTGCGCGGAGACGACGTTATCGCCCGGGCCGGCGAAGGTCTTGACGACGAGCTCGATGAGGTCGTTGCCGCCGTTTCCCAGTATTATCTGGTCGAAGGCGAGGCCGAATTTCTCGGCGATGGCGTTAACGAGATAGTAACCCGAGCCCTCGGGGTATTCGTGGACGCCGGCTAGCGCCTCCCTCATCGCCGCGATCGCTTTGGGAGACGGGCCGAGGTTGTTCTCGTTGGAAGCGAGCTTAATGACGTTCTCCAGGCCGAGCTCGCGCTGCACTTCGCCCACCGGTTTCCCGGGCTTATACGGGAAGATCTGGTTAAGAATATCACGGGGCTTAACGTTCAATACGGGTTCCTCCTTCCAACGGCAAAGAACGAGGGTTATTCGGTAACGAACTCCTTCGCTTCGGCCAGTGCCGGGCTGAGCTCCAGCGCCCGGCGCGCGGCCGCGGACGCCGCTTTCCGGTCGCCCAGATTATGATACGCTTTCGCCCGCAACGCGAAAGCTTTCGCCAGGTGCGCCGGCTCGTCGACTGCGTCGAGTTCGGCGAGGGCGTCCCGATAGCGGCCGGTCTCGACGTACGCGTCGGCGAGCAGTATGCGGTAGGGGGCGGCGCCGGGGGCCGCGGCCCGGGCGCGCTCGAGATAAAGCACGGCCGCCGCCGCCCGCCCGTGCGTGCGGTAGTAGAAACCCAGCGCGGCGTTGGCTCCCAGCGACGCGGGCTCAAGCGTCACGGCCGCGCTCAAGAGGTTAATACCCTTTTCGGCCTCCCCTACGGCCAGCGCCAGCTCGCCCAGCCTCTCGTACAACGTGGCGTTGGCCGGGTCCCTTTTCGACGCCGCCTCCAATACGCGGCGCCGCGCCCCGTCCTCAGCCCGCCGTTTCAGGTAGTCGTCGTAGGCCAGCGTAATGGGCGAGCCGAGGCCCTCGCGAGCGACGCCCTCCTCGTACGTCAGTTCGGCGTTCCCGAAGCGGCCTAGTTTCTCGTAGGCGGCCGCCAATGCCCGCCGGGCCCACGTCGAATCCGGGTCAACGCGCACCGCGTCCCGCAACAACCGCAAGCCCTCCTCGGGTCGCTCGAGCCGGCACAACTCCTCCCCCCATACGACGTAGGGCTCGAGGTCGAAGGGATTGAGCTCCCGGGCGCCGGCATAGTGAGCCGCGGCGCCTTCCAAGTCGCCTTGGACCGAAAGCGCCGCGGCGAACCGCGATTCCCACAGCGACCCGGGCGGAATTCGCCGCCGGGCCCGTTCGAAGGCGGCCGCCGTTTCGTCAAAACGGCCCTCCTCGCCGTAAAGCCTCGCTTCCGCCAGATACGTTACGAGGTCGCCGGGATACTCACGCTCGATTGCCCGGAACTGCGTCAGGCTCCCGGCGAGGTCGCCGCCGCGTTCGGTTATCTCCGCCCGTCGCCGCAACAGCGCCAAGTCCCTCGGCACGCCGTCCGCCGCCAGAAGCTTGAGGGCTTTATCCCGCAAACCCCGCCGCTGGTAGAACTCGGCCGACGCCGTTAATAAACCTACGTCGTAAGGGTAGCGCGCCAGGCCGTCGCGATACCTCGTAAGCGCTCTCTTATAATTTCCGTAGAACTCTTCGGCGTGCGCATCGGCTACGAACGCGGCCGGCGACGGCTCGCGTACGTACGGCAAGCCGGCCCCCCTTGCCTCGCCGCCGGCCAGAGCCGCCAGCGCGTCGCACTTCAACACTCCCGGCACGGCTCGGCCGAGGCGGCCGTCGCGAGGGTCCGCCGCGCCGGCAACGAGCAACGTCAAAGCGCCCGCGTAATAACGACGGGCGCCGCGGCCGTCGCCGCGCGCGAGCAAGGCGTCCGCCAGCTCCAGGTCCCAAACCGGCTTTTCCTCGGTCAACGCGTAATAACTCAGTCGGTCGACCTCAGCCTTGGGAAATACGCCGGGCCTTGGGAGGTTCGCACGCAACGCGTCGGCCACGGCCTCGAACGAGGCCGTTATCTCGGGCAACGCCGACGTTTGGCCGCCGTTTTCGGCTAACAGCGCCATCCCTAGGAGCGACCGCAGCTCCCACCTTCGCTCCTCGACGTCGGGGCGCGGCGACGGGAATAGCGCCAGGCCGACGCCGGCGTCGTCCGGGCGGATAACGCCTGACGCCTCCAGGTCGCGGAAGACGGCGTTGGACCGCAACCGCGTCTCGGCGTAACCCTCTCCCAACCGGTACGCCGCGGCGCCGGCTATCCTGGCGCCGGGGCCGCCCAGAGCAAACTTCTCGCGGAATTCGGCGGCGTAAATTTCCTCAAGGCAAAGGTCCCGCTTGTACGCCGCGGGCACGTCGGCAACGAGCCGGGGGAACGACCGCGATTCGTAGCCCCGGACGCCGCAGAGGGAAAACGCGAGCCTCTCCCGGAGGGCGCGCGCCGCGTCGCGAGGCACGACGCGTAAATAGGTGCGCCGCGCGCCGTCGGTTTCGGATGATACGAACGCGACGCCGCCGGCCAGCAGAGGGTCGACCAGGACCGCCTCCGTTAGGGCCCGCCGGGCCGCGGCCGTATCGCCGCGCGACGCCAATACGAGGGCGTACGGCAGCTGGTGCACGCCGCCGACTAAACCGGCGGGGTCCGCCTCCACCGCCCGGGCGAGGTAGGCCGACGCGCGCTCGTCGTCGCCAAAGACCCAAGACAATAACCCGTACCGCTCGAGGTACGCCGCGTTGCCCCGGGACCGTCCGGCCGCGGCGCGGTACGCGTCGAGAGCCAGGCGGAGGTCGCCGCGCTCTTCGGCGAAGTGGCACTCGGCGAGACGTTCGTGCGGCGCCGCGGTCCACGGGGCGAGTACGGCCGCGCGCTTGAAACACACGACGGCGCCGTCGAAATCGCCCATTCGGCGCAGCTCGGCGCCGCGCGCCAGGTCCTGTTCCGACGCTACCGCGGACAATCCCAAAACGGTGCCGAATACCACCATGGCCGAAAAAACGACGGCCAGCCACGTCGGCGCCGAGGCCCCCAAGCCGCGCCGCCTTATACCACCCTCGTACATCGCGAGGCCTACGAATACAATGATAGGTATGATTGAGAGCTCCGCCAGGCCGAAGGCCACGGTCAATATCGCCCCGGCCCCCGCCAGGCTCGCGCTTACCATTCCGAAGAAAAATCGGTCTCCCTCGATCCTCACCAGGTTGGCGCCCGCCCACACCGCCGTTTGGATCACGATGAAAATAGCCACCAACCCCAAAAGGCCCATCGTCCCCGCCGCTTCCGCGACGACGCTGTGGCTCCGGCCGGCGAGGTGTTCCGGCACGGCCACCAGCTCGTCCGGCGACAACGCGTGCGCCTGGCCGACCCACGCCAAATCGGAGCCCAGGCCGACGCCGGTTAGAAGGTGACCGCGCAAAGCCTCGAACGCCAATTTGAACGTTACGAGGTGGGTGGTATATGCCTGCGGATTCAAGAAGCGAGCCGGGCCTCCCGGGAGGACCAGCACGACCAGCAGAACCAGCACGACGAACGCCACTACCGCGGCCGAGGCCAACAGTTTCAGATTCATACGGCGCTCCGGCCCCCAAAACGCGAACGCAAACCACAGTACCACCAGCAACCCCAGAACGCCCGACTTCGACAGCATCAGCGCCGGCACGGCTACCGAGAATGCGACCTGGGCCCACAACAGCCAACGTGGCGCCGCGGGTTTGGCCGACTTAGCGCTCAGAATTAAAAGCGGCAACGCGGCGACGAAATACGTACTGATAGCGTTGCGGGAGACTCCCATCGTCCAGAACAGGTTCTCCCCCGGGATATTGGCGGGTATCCACCGCCAAACCATCGCGAATTTGGCGGCCAGCGCTACTTCTAAGACGATTTCGGTCAGCAACACCGCCCATACCAGGGCCGCCGGTAAAACTAGGACGTCCGCGGCCTCGACGTGGCGGGCGAGGATTATAAATATTAAGAAACCGTTGGCGAGGAAATATACGGTCCGGAAGCTGCCGCCCCAATCCTGGGACCACAGGAGGCTGGCGAAGGCGGCGACGATAAAAATTATCAAGGCCCCGCCCACGTAAGAAAGGCGAGGCCTGCCCCCGGCTGAAGATTCGCTTTGGAAGAAAAACACCGCCGCGGAAAAGCCGAAAAATACGCCCCAGCCGCCGGCGGCGAGTTTGAATAATTGGCCGTTCACCGCGGCGAGTACCAAGAGTACGAAAAGGGCCCACGGCATAAGCCCGCGGCCGCTTAGCCAATAAAAAGCGCCGGCGGCCACTACCAGAAGGAAAATCGCCAAGTATAACGGCGGCCAATTGGGGAGAGCGGCGTACGTATTCGCGAGGGGAAGCGACGCCATGGCCCGGCCGGCAACGGACGCCGACGCGACCAGGCCCGAGATAAAAAAGGCCGCCTCGCGCGGCCTTAAAATCCCCGGGGGAACGAAGCCCTTAGTATTCAGCCAATTCTGGACCCCTACAAATAGCAATACCGCGGCGAACGCCACCGCGGCCCATCCGTAGAGGCTTAACGGGGGGACCGGCCTTAAGGCCGTGAAGTCCAATATTAAAACGCATAAGGAGAAAAGTAGAGCGAATGCTGTCGCGAGCGGCCGCTTGAACACGCCCCACCTCGACTTCACATCGCGGGCCGCGCGCAAGCGGAGAGTCTTACGTCCCGGCCCTGGCTTGTCGCAATCGGTAGTTTACCGCGGCCAACGTAATGCCGAGGACCAGCGAGACGAATAGCACTATTAAAACGATACTCACCGGGCCGGGGCCCTCGGGTTGGGTCGGCTTTAACGGGGGTACTATAACGGTGGTCGGTTGGGAGAAGACCGGACTTCGCGTCTTGATATAGGTGTCCACGTAAACCTGCTGGAAAAGGGCCAGACCCGAGATGGCGTACGGGTTATCCTCGTACGGTATCGACCGCGAAAAGAGGGAATACACCTGCGCCCCACCCGGATATTCGGTCTCCTCGTCCGGGGGGTATACCGCCAGGCCCGGCGCCAAAGCCAACGGCTCCAGCCCGGCCGGCGCCCCGGTCAGGCGGTCCAGGACCTTCTCGAGGTCGCCAAGGTAACTCTCGAACATCCCATGAGTTTTCTCGTAATCCTCGCGGTCGGCCTCCTCCAGGAGCTGGGCCAAATTGTTCGCCAGCGCGTAGCAATCGTCCGGCGATTCCGCGCTGACGGTAATCCTCAACTCGCGGGTAAGGCCCTTGGTGGGCGTCATTACGAGTTCGGCCTCGACCATATCCTGGAGCTCGAAGACGTCGTATTTCCTGTTCAACCGGTTGGAGAGTTCGTTCAAGAACCAATGCGACGCACACTGTTCCTCTATCAACATCGGGCTATGGAGCCAATGGTCACCTACGATACCGGTAGATATGACGAAGTCGGTCTGGTATTCGCGGGGCTTGGCGAGGCCGTAGATCAACCCCAAAGCCAAACCCAGGACCAGCGTGACACCCACTATCCACGCCTGGCTCCGTAAGATCCGCCAGTAGTCCGGTAGCGTTAAGTTACCTTGTTCGAGCAAGCGATTTACCTCTGGGGACCGTACTCGCGGTGGCTCCCCGCCGGCCGGCTCAGGCGCCGGAGCGATCGGCGTCGGCTCCGGGGCCGGCTCCGGTTCCGGTTCTACCGCCGGGGGCCGCTTTTTTTTTTCGTTCTCGTTTGGAGCGCGCGCTTCGCGTTCCTCGCCGGACGCCCGGTCGAAGAAAAACGCGATTATTATGCCCAACGCGAAAGATATGGCGAAGGCCAATAGAATAATACGGCGACGGTCCGGGCCCGACGGCGCTTGGGGGGGTATCGGTTCCACCTTGATCCGCGTCGGGGAAGTATATATCTCTTTGCCGAGCTTATTCCGCAAATCGTACGCTATCTCTTCCAGGTGAAGGATGTAGCTCTCCTTCTCTTCGACGTAACTCGCCAGATACGATAACTCCACCTGGTTGACGCGGCCGGTAGCCATCAACCGCGATATATCCTCGTGGCCGCGGTCGATCTGGGCGCGGATCTTGGCCACCCTTTCGTCGAGCTCTTCGAGGTAGCCGGCGCTGACCGCTACCGATTCTTCGTATACCTTTTCGTGCTCGGCTACCGCCGCGTCCAGTATGCCCTTGGCAAACTTGGCGCTCTTTTCGGGGTCGTCCGATTGGACTGTTATTTTTATCCCCCGCGTCAACGGCCTATCCCTACTCTCGGCATGGATGGATTCGAACTGCACCATATTCTGAAGTTGGGCGGGCGATTCCTTCATGCCCAGTTCGCGACCCACTTTGGCCAAGAAAGGTTTGCTCCAGATGCGGTCGACTACCGTAGGCGGGGCCTCGATCGGGTACTCCATTACGCGGCCTATCTCGAACGTCCCCTCGACCCTATAAGTATTCTTCAACGTGACGGCGAAAACGACCGCGGCCACCGTAACGACCAAAGGGACGCCGATAACGACCTTGTACTGTCGTCGCAACGTCCGGATAATGTCCGAAATCGTAAACTCCTGATTACCGTTTGTCATATTCTTACCCGATGCGGAGGGCGCCGAGCGCCGGAGGGTATAATTTCTATTATTTTAAATCGAAGCTACCATAGAGGCGCGGCGGTGTCAATAATATTTTAATAAAAAGGCCGCCCTCGGGCGGCCTTTTGCAAACGACCCGGGCGCTTTTACGCGCCCGCCGAGAAAAATACGAACGGGTACACGACCGTAACGTCCCCCGCGTCAATGGGCGGGAAACGCCACGTCATTATGCGGCCGCATACCTCTTGCTCCATAGCGGGATTACCCATGGTGGACGAGACGACCGAGCACGCCCTTACGGCGCCGGAAGCCGCGATGGTAAACCGGACGACGATCTTGCCCTCCATCGTCGGGTTAGTCTTGAGGTATTTCTTGTATATGTACTCGATGCCCGCCTTGCGCTGGTTCACGATGCGGGCGATGACGGCACTCGAGCGCAGGCTGTTGGTAGCCGCGGCGCCGGTTATGCCCGGCGGCGCGACTCTAACCCGGCCCTTCTTGATCTCGGTGCGGCCGACCCTCTTCGCTGTACCTGCCAGCAAGCCGAGGCCCGTACCGCCGCCGGCGCCCAGGCCCAACCCCGGCCCTCCGGGGCCGAAGCCGCCGCCCGTACCGCGACCCACGGTCCCGGAACCGCTGGTCTTAAGGCCGGCTATGTTACCGGCTATAATGTCCAGGTCGCTGCCGGCGCCCATAAGGTCCGCGACCGAGCCGTCGGCGCCCATGGAAGTGATAAGGCCGACGACGCCGACCGAGGCGTAGTCCTCGCCGCCCTGGCCGCCGCCCTCGCTGCCGCCGCCGCCGCCGCCCGCGCTGGTATCGGTCCCGGGAGCGGATATGATGTCTTCCGACTCGACGAGCGGCTCGAGCGGAACCTCTATCGGCCTGTCCACCACCAACTTGGCCACGCGGCGTAAAACCTCCGCGGGCCGGATTTCCTCGGGCTCGGGCACCTCCACGAAACTCACCGTGGTAATAATGAGGATGCTAGCGAGGAACATCGTCACCAGCGTCTTCAGGTAATTTCGGTCGTCGATGCGAGACAAGTCGCGGCGCACCTCCTTGCGCCACGCCGGCACAACAGCGTGCTCGCGCCTCTCGCCGCTTTCGCCGACCTCCTCCAGCTCCTCGAGCTCTTTCTCCAGGCGAGCCTCTTCGACCTGCTCCCGGATCTGCTTGAGGAAGTAGGGGCTCAGAAACGAAACTTCTCCCGCCCGGGCCCAACGCCTTTCGCCGTCGAGCCAGATGAAGTCCATAGCGTTGAACCGGCTCTCGTTTATGAGGCGAACGACCTCGTCCATATCCATAGGGCCGACGGTGTCGGCGCCGATGCGGACGTGATAGCTCGCATCCTTCTTCCCCAAAACCGCGTTCAAGAAACCGAGC
Organism: Candidatus Zixiibacteriota bacterium; assembly: GCA_030613505.1. Taxonomy (GTDB): domain Bacteria; phylum RBG-13-66-14; class B26-G2; order WVWN01; family WVWN01; genus WVWN01. The sequence goes on along the minus strand of JAUWLW010000024.1, from coordinate 8,431 downwards.
TCGCCGGCGCGAACCCACTGGCTTTGCTCGGGCTCCCAAACGTAGTCGTCGTCGGTCAGTCGGCCGTCCCGCGCCCACCGGGTAACTTCCTCGGGCGCAAGCGGTCCGTAATTCTTCCCGTCAACGTGTATGTACAATCTTTCGGCCATATCATTGAGTGGCCCGGCCCGTTCCAGGGCCCGTACGCCACCTCTCCTTATTATACGTTACCCGGGGCGCGGGGCGACGACCCCGTGGGGAGGACCGTCGCCCGACGCGTAATTTACAGCCCCGCAGCCACGAAGACGAACGGGTAAACGACCGTTACGCTTCCCGACTTAACGGGCGGGAATCGCCAACTCCTGATCCGGGAGAGAATGGAACCCGAAAGGGCGGGGGAATTCAGCGTATCTTGTATGATGCTCGCGCTACCCACCGAACCGCCCGCCGTAATGGTGAAGCGGACCGTTATCTTACCGCCTCCCAAAGTCGGGTTCTTCTTAAGAGCGGAGTTGTACGCGTTCTGGATGCCCGCCAGGTGACGACGGATTATGCTCCCGATGACCCGCGGCGACCGGTTGGCTTCGCCCGCGGCCTCGCCGCCTACCGACGATATCGTCCCCGAGACGGAGACCATCTTCTTCGTCAGCCTGCCGCCGCCGGGGCCGCGCCCGGCGTAACCGCCGCCCAGGCCGGCTATACCGTCCATGCCGCCGCCCAGGCCGGTGCCCCCGGCGCCGCCGGCACCCAAGCCGCCGCCCAACGCGCCGCCGCCGGCCGAGCCGCGCAAACCGCCCAGCCGGGTGGCGATGCCGTCCAGGTCACCGGAAGAACTGCCGGCGCCCAGCAGGTCGGCGATGGACCTACCGGAGCCGGTGCCAAGCGTCGTAATCGCCGCGACAACGCCGGTGGTGGGAATACCCTCGCCGATGTCGCCGCCGCCACCGCCGCCGGGGCCGCCGCCGCCGCCGATACCTTCGCTTTCGGCTTCGGTGAGCATCCCTACGGCCGTGGTTTCCGGGACCTCGAGCTTAGTCACGCGCTTAATGAGGTCCTCGACCTTGAAGCCCCTATCCTCGATTTGGGCGTATTGCGAACCGACCATGAACGCCACCAGTATAGCACCTACTACGGCCAAGACCCGGTAATACCGTATGTTGTCCGGGTCGATCCAAGTACCGGCAACCTCGTAGCCCGGACCGCGTTTGGGAATAACCACCGCCCTCGCCGCGAGGGGGGGCCGGTACGCAAACTCGAACGTCAGCCCGTCGGCCTCAACGTACCCGGAACGGCCGCGCTGTATCGGAACGACGTACCGTCCGGCCTCGCGCTTCAAAAGGCCCAACGTCTTGAGATGGCCGAACGATAGCATCTCGCCGTCGCCGCCGATTTCGCCGCGGTTATTTTCGGCCAATAACAATTCCGCCTCGCCGCTCTTGCCGACGCGGAATAAAACCGCGGACTTTTTACCACCGGCCTGAATGATGTGGTCGGTGCGGGCCCCACCCATCGTCAGCCTATCCTCGAGGTCAATATCCCTCAGGACGTTACCGTCGCGGATAACGCGGAGCCCCAAGACTTGCTTCTTCTTTTTAGTTGCAGCCACCTTTACAATCACCTCCTTTCGTCGAAAGTCGGTTAACGATTCTTGAGAACGGCCAGCGAAATTTCGCCGTATTCGGCCCGACCGCAGGTGTACATCACCCGCTTGAGGAGTTCGAACGATATCAGCTTGTCGCCCTGGATGATGACCTCGCCCCGGAACTCTTTAGTCTCGTCCAGCTCGGCGATGGCGCGCTTCAAGTCGGCTATGCGCACCATTTCCTCGTAGAGGCCGTCGATGACGAGGTCCGGGTCCTTCAGCGCTTCGTCGGCGCCGGCGACCTTTCTCCCCTCGACGACGATGGACTCGTTCGTTACGGCCACGATGACCGATTGCGTGGGTTTATTATCCACCCGCGCCTCGGGCAGCGTCAGGTCCGGCGCGATCGACATAATGTCGCCTTCGGCCGAATAGTTCTGGAAGAGGAAGACAACCAGGATGACGAAGGTGTCGATCAGCGAGACCAACATAAGCCGGGCTTCCCTCTTGCGCCCTTCCTCGGCCCGCTCCTTCATCCTCACGCTCAGCCGGCCCAGCGTTCCTTTTTCCTGTATTTTACTCGCCTGCTTAACCATGGCTCACCTCCTTCTCGCTAAGAGCGGGCCCTTACTGCGTGATTTGGCCCGAGAGCGCTATGTCCGGGAAACCTTCCACAACGCATACGTCCATCGCCTGGATGATGTTGTCGTAGACAATCTCCGGCTCCGAGATAATAATGATGGACCCTTGGTCGGGGTATTCTTTCTTAACGTCCTTAAGCGTTTCGGTCAGTTTATCCCAGTTGAATTTGTCTCTCTTCTTCGGGATCAGCGGTAATATTGCGCCCGCGCCGCCGACGCGCAATCCCTTGTCCGTTATTATCAACGAGAGGTTGAGCTCGCCGGCTTGGGGCGTCATCGTGCTCTCTGCCGAGTGTCCCTTTGTGGTCGGTAGAGAGATCTCGATTACCGCGGTTTGGAGAAGCGCCGCCGACATCAACAGAAAGCAGCAGCACACCACCAACATGTCGATGAACGGCACGAGCTCCGGGTCTTCCCAAACCTCGCGGTGTTTTATCCTCTTCTTGGGAGCGAATGCCAAAGGCCATCAACTCCTTACGTTACGCCCGGCGAGCTTACAGCTTGCCTTCGTATTCCGCCAGGGCGTTGATGAGGGGTACCATGCTGGCGTCGATGTCGTTGTTGATGCGCGTCACGCGGCCCTGGAGCACGCCGTATACGACGAGCGACGGGATGGCGACGATCAGGCCGAAGGCGGTGCAGTTCATGGCTTCCGAGATACCCTCGGAGAGCATCTGCGCCTTCTCGGCCGCGGAGGCGCCACCCAGCGCGGCGAAGGTCTTGATCAAGCCGGTAATAGTCCCCAGCAGGCCCAAGAGAACGGCGACGTTGCCCAACATAGCCAGGTAGGGCGTCCTCTTATCGAGGCGCGGCAACTCCGCAAGGCTGGCCTCGTCCACCGCGTCCTGCACGTCCCGCATGCTGCCGCCCGCCGCGGAGAGCGCCGCCCGCGTGATGCGGTAGAGCGCGGCGTCGGAACGGTTCGCCAGCGCCTTGGCCTGTTCCACTTTCCCCTGTTTAATCATGTTGAGTACTTCGCGCGTGAACCGCTCGGCGTTTACGTTCGACTTAATGAACACGAACCAGACGCGCTCGATGGCGATCGAAATCGCGAATATGCCCGTGATGAGGATGGGATGCATCCCCCAGCCGCCGTCGCGATAGTGCTCCGCTAAGAAATTAAAAGCTTCCATGCCTCAAGTACTCCTTTCGTTAACCTTTACCCGTCGACTCTACCCAGCCTTGCGCCCGTGACCCGAACTACCTTTTCACTTCACGGCCCGGGTGCGGCCGCGGTCGATTAGAACCAGTATTACGGCCGCGGTGGCCGCGGCGCCCGCGGTTATGCCGTATACCTTGACCTGCGGCCACTCCTCATTATACGCCTGGTAACCGGCCGCGCCGCCGGCGGTAGTCGCGGTGGCGACCGCCATCCAGAGGAGCGGGTTCTTGACGTAGTCGAACTTCGTCTCCTTCATCGCCCTCTCGAACTCTTCCTTGTCGATAGGGCGCAGGATGTCGTCCCAGAAGTCGCGGGCGAAGCGAACCGTCTTGAAGTCGGGTTGCTGGCGCTTGATGAAGAGCGCGACGGGTCTCTCGAGCCGCCCCTCGATGACGACCTCTTTAAATATGTACTCGCCTTCGGCCGTGCGCTCGGCTTCGACGCCCGCCTCCTCCTTGATCTCGGCGCCGCCTCCGCCGCCTTCCTCCTGGCCTAAAGCGGGCGTCCAACCGAAGGATAGCACCGCTATAATTATAACCGCAAAACCCTTTGTTGACAAGTTTTTTAGCATATTTCTCGACCCCCGTCAGGGGAACTCGGTTACGGGCAGCCTGCCGCTCCTAAGCTAGAACTCCTCGCCCAGCGGCTCCTCCTCCGGGGCCGCGCCGGTATCGCCGATCTCCTCCGGCGTCCCCACGGCCTCGAAGTCTATCTCGCCGCTGGTCTCAACTTCATAACCTGCGCCCTCACCTTCGCCGGGCACCGGCAGGGCCTCTTCCTCGCCTTCGCTCTCGGGTGCGGCTTCGGCCTCAGTAGTAGTTTCGGGGCCGGGCTCGCTTTCCTCAAAGGCCGGCGTCTCCTCTACCGGCGCGGGCGTCGGCTCGGCGAATTCCTCCGCCGGCGTCGGCGCGCCGAACTCGGCCTCCTCGCCCGGCACTATCGGCAGCTCGCCTTCGCCCTCGGGCGGGGGCCACTCCTCCATCGGCATCTCGCCCTCTTCGGGCTGAACGCCGCCGAACTCTTCGGGGAGACCCGTTTCCTCGAAAACCGGCTCGGGCGAGGGGAAGCCGCCCTCCGGCACGAGCGCGAAGTTAAGGCCGTACGAGTCTTTCCGCTCGCGGGTGACCTCGACGCATACGACGTTATCGCCTAGGTGGAGGGCGCTCGAGACGTCGTAGGTGTCGGGCTTGACCCACGGGTCTTTGGCGTATAGGTCGGTCTGGCCGATAAGGGCCCCTTTGACGTAGAGTTTGTACGGGCCGCGGCTCTGGATGACGGCCTCGTAATTTGCCGGGTCGTAGGTGAAGGAGAACTTCTTGCGGAAGTAAACGGTCTCGTCGAGGGCGCCGCCCCAAATGGTCATCGGGTCGCCCGGGACGCGGGCGACGACCTTCTCCTCGTCCTTCACCCGCCAGCTACTCGGGCCGGCGGCGGGCCACATAGCGTCGTCGTGATTAACGTCGAGCCAACCGTCCTCGTAGACGTTGGACACGACCCAGCCGGTGTCGCTGGTGAAGCCCTGCATGCCGACGTCCTCGTACTTGACGATTTCGTACGGCCGGATGAGCAGGAGCTGGTTGTAAGCCTTGCGCGACCACTCGGAGTCAACCCCGGCCGCCTCGGCCACGTTGACCGCCTCGCCGTATTCCATTACGGCCGTCTCTTCCAACGGTATGGCCTGCTCCTCGAGGCTCGCGGTATATTCGTAGTAGGCGTTCTCGAGGAGGGGCTTGCGGAGATCGTCGTCCGGAAGCGTTTCCCAGTGCTCGGGCCGGAGCTCTTCCGGGATCTCGGCGTTGCGCAGCGTGTCGCGGAAGGAGACGTAAACGTCGGCCATGCGGCAGTGGGCGGCTATCTGCCACTTGGGGATGCCCAGGCCGGCGACGTCGGTGTAGCCGGCGATGAGGTCCTGCGACTGCTTGACCTTCTTCTGGAGGTTGGCCTCCATCACCCTCTGGGGCATGGTGAACTGGATGCCCTCGTAGTCGTCGTACTTGGCGTCGGTCACCTTGAACTCGGATTCGGCGACGTATTTTTCGGTGCCGCCGACGTCGAAGCCCTGGTCGACCGAGACCTTGTAGATATCGACGACTTCCTTGTGGCGCTCGAGGGCGTCGGTTTCGCGGCCCAATTTCTCCTCGGCCCGGGCCCGGCGGAAAGTAGCCTCCAGACGCGGCCGGGCCTCTTCGGGGTACTCCTCCGTGAACCGGGCGAAGGTGTTGGCGACGCGCGTCCAGTCTGCCCGCTGCTCGTACATCAGGCCGGCGCGGAACAGCGAGTCGCGGCCCAGGGCGGTGGCCTTGTATTCGGGATGCTCGGCGATCTCCATGTAGACCGTCGCCGCGGCGCCCCAATCTTCTTTGCGCTCGTAGCACTCCGCGGACTTCTCGTACGCCATCTTGATGTCGTCGGCCTTGGGATAATCCTTTATGTATTCACGGTACACGCGGGCCGCGTTGTCCCAGTCGCGGATCTTGTAGTAGGTGTCGGCGGCCTTGCCGAGGCTCAGGCGGCCGACGTCGGCCCCCTTATGGTCGGCGGCGTTGGCCTCGTAGGCCTGGGCCTCGGCCTGCTTGGCCGCGAACGCCGAGGCCTCTATGGGCCCAAGCGGCGGGTAGAGCACGATGAAGTCTTCGTACTCCGCCTCCCGGACGAGGAGCTCGGGCTCGATGGTGGGCTCCTCCATAGCCTCGATGGCGACGCCGGCGCCCTTCATCTCCGCGGCCTTGAGGCCCGTCAAGCCGGACAGGCTCTTGGCGCGCTCGCTCGTTTCGCTGACGCCCCGGTCCTTGGCCTCGCGCTCGGTCCGGGCGTACCACTGTTTAGCCAGAGCGTAATTGCCCTCGGCCGTTTCGTACGCGCCGGCTTTCTCGTAAAACTCCGCCTGGTTGAAGTACGACTTCGCGATGCCCTCGGCGGCGTTCACGTAAAGCTTGTTGTGGTCCTTTTGCTTTTCGGCGTCGAGGGCGGTGGGGTACCTGTCGACCAGCTTGCCGTACGCCTCGCGGGCGCGGTCGTAGTCGTAGACGTAGAAATACACCTCGCCCACCTTCGAGAGAACCGTCGGTACCTCGGCGCTTTCGGGGTACTTATCGACGAAGGCGTTGCAAGCGCGGACGAGGTTGGCCTCGTTCAACGTCAGCGACTGCACCGGCATCTCGATGGGGCCGTAGGTTACGAGGCCGTTGGTGGCGCCGGCGCCGGCCGCCGCCGGGGGCTCGGGCGCGGTTTTTTCCTCCTTGGAGCCCTCGACGTCTCCCTGGAAGATCTCGTCGTACGAAACTATGGCGCTGAAGAGAGATAGTTCCTGGGTGAACTTCTCGTCCCACTTTTCTATCTTGTACCGTTCGCGGTCGATGTAGCCCAACGCCGTCTTCTGGTACTGGTCGCCCGCGTTCGCGAAATCGCCGGCGTTGAAATAGGATTCGGCCAGATAGAAATTAACGTGGTACGCCTTCTCGTTGGTGGGGAAAAAGGCCAGGTACTGGTTGTAGCGGTTGATAGCCTCCTGGTAAAGCTCTTTGGCTTCCTCGGGATGGGTCCTGATCTTGCGCTCGGCCTGCATGTTGAAGTAAACCGCGACCCCGTAGAGAGCGTTCTCCCAACGCTGCAACGCCTTGTGGCGAACGTCGAGGTCTTCCTGGTTCTCGTACCACGCCGAGCCCGGGCCGTAGCCGTCGACGATGCGGACGCGCGTCTTGTGGGCGTTATCGTAGTCCTCCTCGCGGAGGTAGCACTCCACCAACGAGTCGAGGAGTTCGGGCGCGCGGTTGTAGTCGGGGTAGTATTCGAGGGCGGTCTCGTAGGCCGTGGCCGCGGCCTTCAACTTATCCTGCTTGTAGAGGTAGACGTCGCCCAATTCGTGCAGGATCTCGGGCGAATAGTCGCGCTCCTTGCCGCCGCGGAACTCGTCGCCGTAGTGGCTTATGGCCTTGGCGATGGCGGTCTCGTCGTTGGGGTCGCTCGACCACTCGGTCAGCGAGATGGCGGTAAACTCCATCGCCTCTTCGGTCAGCACCGACTGCTTCCCGGAGCTCTCGATGAGGTGGGTGAAGGCGTCGATAGCCTTTTGGTACTCGATGGAAGAGACGCCGATGTCGCCCTGGTTGTAGAACGCCCACCCCATCTTGTAGAGGGCTTTGTCGTAGAAGTCGGGGTTGATATCGGGGACCAGCGCGTAGTATTTCACGGCCTTGTCGAACTCGTACTGGTCGAAGAAGTACTCGCCTATGCGGAAGTACGCCTCCGGCACGAACTTGGATTCGGTGTAAAGCTGGGTGAGCTTGTAGAAGGTCCGCGCGGCCTCCTCGTCCTCGAATTGGGCCTTGAGGCAGTAGCCCAGGCCGTAGTACGCGACGTCGGCGTACGGGAAATCCTTGTACTTAAGGCATATCTGCTGGTAGGCGGCGATGGTCCTCTCGTAATGGGGCTCGGGCTCGGGTTCGGTGAATATCTCTCCGCTTTCGCCCGCGGTCTCGAGGCGCAATTGGTAGTCGTCGAGCCCTTTGACGTGCTCCTCCTCGGAACGCTCCAGATAAAGCTCGCCCAGCGCGATTAGGACGTCCGGCGTATACGGGCTTATGGGGTATTTGCCCAGGAACTCCTCGTATTTCCGGACGGCCTCGTTGCGCCGCTGGCGCTCCTCGGTGGCGAGCTTGCCGGCTTTATCGAGGCGCTCGGACTCCAGGCTCTCGAGCTCCGATTGGCGCTCGGCGATCTTCTCCTGGAGTTCCTCGATGGCCACGTCTTCCTTGGCGATCGAGTCGTCGCGGGTGATGACGATATCCTTGGGCTTGCAGCCAACCGCGGCAAAAATACAAATCGCGGCCGCCGCCAACGCGCCGCTGTACATATTAGCCTTCATATATATCACCCTGGTTTAGACCGGCCGGGCACCGATATGTTTTAACCGGCACGGCGGCTTCTTAGCGCATTCTTCAGTAAAATTCCTCGGGCGTAACGATTATGGTAACCTGGCAACGAATAAAACCGTGCTCCGTCACCTTTACGGTAATTGCTCCTTAGAAGGTCGGTCAATAGTAAATAACATATATACTCTCTTTTTTT
>JAUWLW010000008.1 GCA_030613505.1 Candidatus Zixiibacteriota bacterium | reverse complement strand
TACGGTTATCAAATTCGCGCTGCCGGCTCGAGCTGAGGTAGAGCTGGTGGTGTACGACCTGAGCGGCCGCCGGGTGGCGACGGTGGCGAAAGACGTGCGGGACGCCGGCGTATACGAGGAGCGGTACGGCCTGACGGACGACGGCGGCAAACCGCTACCGGCGGGCGTGTACCTGTACCGCCTGACCGCCGGGGCCGATGTAGCCACCAAGAAGATGGTGATAGTCCCTTAATAGAAACCTGCGACGACAGGTAGGCCCCGTCGCGAAGACGGGGCCTTTTAATATTGTAAATCGGTGGGGCCCGGCCTGGCCCTGGAGGCTAACGTAAAAAACCCTTGACAACGGGTACCTATTGAAATATACTGCGGTTAAGAGTAGGGTGCGCCAAGCCAAAGTGGCAAGGCGTCTAAAATTGAATATTGGCCTGGGGTGTACGGAAGGCGGTGAAAAGCCGCCGCGGCCCCGCCACTGTAAGCGGTAACGAAAGCCGGCACTTTTGCCACTGGGAAACCGGGAAGGCGCCGGCCGGTAGGATAACCCGCGAGCCAGGAAACTTAACCTCAGGCTGCTTGTCCCCGGCGCAAGCCGGGTAGACCCCTACGACGGGTAGGGCGACAGGGTACATTAAGTAATCGCGCCGGCCGTCGGGCCGGCTTTTTTTATGGTCGAAAAGGGATACCGAACGTTTCTGGTTGCGGTAGGTGTCGTCGCGGCCTTGACGGCCTGCGGCAGGCCGGCGCCGCGACGGGTAACAGAGGAGACGAGGTCGTTTCGAGACGACCTCGGCCGCAGCGTCAACATTCCCGCCGTGCCGCGGCGCATAATCTGTACGTCGCCCGAAATAACCGAGGTCCTTTTCGCTCTCGGCGCCGGTGGTCGCGTCGTCGGCGTCGTGCGGGGCTGCGATTGGCCGCCGCCGGCCCGCGAGTTACCGTTGGTGGGTGATTTCTCGAACGTTTCCTTGGAGCGAGTCGCGGCGCTCGAGCCGGACCTGGTGATCGCGACGGGCCACGAGCAAAAGCGGGCCATCGCCCAGCTCGAGCGCCTGGGCGTACCGACGATCGCTTTCCTTGCTCCCGATATAACGAGCGTGAAGCGTAACGTCGAAGCCGTCGGCGCCATAGTGGGGGAGGGGCGGAAAGCGGCCGAACTCGTCGCCGCGTTCGACGCTAAGTTACTAGCCGTGGCTTCGGCGGCAGAGAAAATACCCGTACGAGATAGGCCGCGGGTCTACCTCGAGATATGTCCGGAGCCGCTGATGACGGTCGCCGAGGGTTCGTTCGTACACGACGCTATCTTGCTTGCCGGCGGTGTTAACGTCGGCGCGGGGCTGCCGCGACCTTACTCGCGCATCGAAACAGAAGAGGTTATCGCTCGCGACCCGGAGGTGATAGTCCTGTGCCACGACGCGGCGAAGGCCGGGGACGTCCGGCGTCGGACCGGTTGGCGCTGGATAGCCGCCGTTAGAGATAATAGAATCCACGAACTCAACCCGGATTTGATTTTGCGTGCCGGTCCCCGGTTGGCACAGGGTGTGGCGTTGCTTCACGACCTTTTTTACCTCCCGCATGCTGAAGGGGAGGGTATTAGTGAACCGTAAGGTCGCGACGTTCGTCGCCCTCGGCTGCGGCTTGTTTGCGGTGTGCGCCGCATCGGCGGTGATGGGTCCGGGGCTCGGGCCCGCCGCGTCGGCGCGTGCCGTGGTGAAACTATTCGCGGGGGGAGTCCTCCCGGCGGACGGGTACGCGGTTATCGTGGTCCGCTTGACGAGGTTGGGCGCGGCCCTGTGCGTCGGGGTCGCGTTGGCGATGGCCGGGACTTCGCTTCAGGCGACGCTTCGCAACCCGCTGGCGGACCCGTATATTTTAGGGATTGCGGCCGGTGGGGGCTTCGGCGCCGCGTTGGCCACGGTGCTGGGCCTCGGCGGGGGCGTGGCGGCGTTTTCGGCGGTTAACGTCCTCGCCTTCGCCGGCGCCCTTACGGCCGTAATGGCGGGATTCGTCGTGGCCCGGGCCGCCGGCATACTCTCGGTGCACGCGCTCCTTCTCGCGGGGGTGATGGTGGGCGCGTTTTTTACGTCGTTGATTTTGTTGGTCATGGCAGTCGTGCCGGCTCGAGACCAACACGCGGTTTTCCTGTGGCTGATGGGCGACCTGGCCAGCCCCGACATTACACCCGTAAAAGTCGGTTTCACCGCGGCCGTCGTCGTCTTATGCGGCGGCGTACTGCTATTGCTTGCGCGGCCGTTGGACCTCATGGCGCTCGGCGAGGAGAGCGCGTTCCATTTAGGGCTTTCCGTAGAAAAGTTTAAGATACTGGTCTTGGGTTGCGCGGCTCTCGCCACGGCGTCGGTGGTCGCTTTGGCCGGACCCATCGGCTTCGTCGGCATCGTAGTACCGCACGCGCTACGCCGCGTGATCGGGCCACGCCACCTGCCGCTTTTGGCCGCGGCCGCGATAGGCGGGGCGGCCTTGGTAGCCGTCGGCGATGCGCTCGTGCGGGTAACGGCGGATTATTTCGACATACCCATCGTCCCTGTAGGGGTTTTCACGGCTCTAGTCGGGGCGCCGTACTTTCTGGCGATATTACGGAAGAAGGGGTATTGATTTGGCTGCGCCTCTGGTCGAAGCGTTGGACGTATACTTCTCCTGGCCTACGGGCCCGGCGGTGAAGGGCGTTAGCTTCGCCGCGGCCGCGGGCGAGATGGTCGCCATCGTCGGCCCAAACGGCGCCGGCAAGAGTACGCTGCTACGGTTGTTGTCGGGTTACTTAAAGCCTGATCGGGGTGACGTCAGGTTGGCGGGGCGGGATATCAGCCGGTACGGCCGGCGAGACGTAGCGAGGCGGGCGGCATTCTTGCCGCAATATAGCGAAGTGAACTTGCCTTATACGGTGGCCGAGCTGGCCATGCTTGCCCGTTACGCGAGGCTGGGGCCTATCAAGCGCCCGACAGGCCACGACCGCGACGTGGTGGCCGAGGCCCTCGAGCTCACCGGCGTCGCGGACTTGGCGGCTCGGCCGGTGAGTCAACTTTCCGGCGGCGAGTTTCAAAGGGCGGTGCTTGCGCGAGCCCTTGCCCAGGAACCGGCTTTAATCTTTTTGGACGAACCCACCGCCCACCTCGACGTGTCGTACCAGGTCCAAATATTTTCGTTACTTAAGGGTCTTAACGGCCGCGAAGGCTTGACGGTAGTCGCCGTTTTCCACGACCTCAACATGGCCGCGGCGTATTTCCCGCGCGTCGTCTTGCTGGCGGAGGGCAAGGTCGAAGCCGACGGCGTTGCGGAGAGCGTATTCGTGGAAGATACGTTGTCGAGGGTTTACGGCTGTGTTATTAAAACGCGAACTGTAGAAGGCAGGAAGTTCATTTTCCCGGAATTACAACATTAGAAGGAGGTCAGGCGATGGGTACGTTGCGTATTATGAGTGTCATCGGGTTGACGGCGTCGTGGGGAATACTAGCGGGCGGCGTCGGCGGCGTCGAAATCGACGAGGAGGATATTTTCCCCGGCGACCCGATAGTGATAACGGCCATAGGCGAACCGGCGCGCGAATCAGAGGTTCCTTTCGGCGTGACCACGGTGACGGCGGAAGAGCTTCAACTTCTTGCGGCCGAGAATTTGGCGGAAGGGCTTGTGCGTGCCGAAGGCGTCTACGTACGCGAGTACGGCGGCCCGGGGGCCAATAAGACGTTGTCGATGAGGGGAGGGTTCGCGAAACAGACCCTCGTTATGGTGGACGGCCAACCCGTGAATAACCACCAGGGCGGCGACGTGGACTTCAACGCCGTAACGTTGGAAGACGTCGAGAGGGTGGAAGTGATGGCCGGGCCGTCGTCGGCCCTTTACGGCGCCAACGCGACGGCGGGGGTAGTGAACGTTATCACCCGGGGGATTCCGGAGGAGCCCGGGGTTACATTCCGCGGCGAGTACGGCACTTACAACGGCGTCGGGACCGCGGTCGAGGCGGGGGTGCCTTTCGGTAGGATAGGCGTGACCGGCGGCGGTAATTACCGTCGTTCCGACGGCTTCCGCGGAAACGACGATTACGAGGGTGAAGGCGCGCACTTCAAACTATCTTACGCGCTAACCGAGGAGGCGACCTTGTCGGCCCGCGGCCAATATCAGACCTCCGAGTTGGGCGTTCCGGGCTCGTTGTCTTACCCGACGCCGAGCGCCCGCCAGGAAGACGATTTCGCCGGCGCGAACGTGGGTTTCGACGGGGCGTTAGGCGAAGGGTGGTCTGCGGAAGGGCGTGTTTACGGTAAAAACCAGAAACGACACTACGTCGACCCGGCTCCGATACCACCCGTAGACGATACGCACCGCAACAACGCCGTCGGCGGCCGTGGCGTCGTCTTCCGCCAAATAACGTCTTGGAATCGAGGGGCCCTCGGCGGCGAATTCGGGAGAGAGGCGACCGATAGCACGGCGATAGGCGAACGGGCCGGGACGACGTGGGCGGCCTTCGGCCAGGAAGACCTTCGCTTCGATAAGTTGACAACCGTTTTCGGGGTCCGTTACGATTCCTCTGGGATCTACGGCGACGCCGTTTCGCCGCGCTTGGGTGTTAGGTATCGCTTCAACGACTACGTGAGCGCGCGCGCGTCCGGGGGACGCGGTTTTCGCGCCCCTACCTTCGACGAGCTCTTCTGGCCGGATACGGGTTTCGGCGGCGGCAACCCGAACCTCAAGTCGGAGTACTGCTGGTCCTACGAGGCCGGGCCGACGTTGCGATGGGGTTCGCACCTGAAAATCGAGGCGACCTATTTTTATTCGAATTATGAAGATTTGATAAGCGGGTGGCCGCCGGACAACGTCGCCCGCGCGTTTATCCGCGGCGCCGAATTCGGCCTTACCGTTACGCCGTTACCGTTTGTTAGCGGGTTAGTCTTCGACGCGACCGGCACGTACCTACAGACGCGGGATCGGGAAACGGCTGAGCAGCTGGACTATCGGCCGGTGTATACCGAGTTCGCCGAGTTACGGTATCGGCACGGTTTTGGCGACGGCGCGTTCGCGTTGACGCCGTCGGTTTCGACGGAAATCGTGGGCCGCCAACAGTATACGTACTACGACCCGATTACATTCGAGCCGTTTAAGGCATGGCTCGACTCGTACGCGCTTCTGAACGCGCGCCTGGCGTTTAAGGCTTACTACGCCGAGTTTTACGTCGCCGGCAAGAATTTGACGGATGAGACGTACCAAACGATTTACGATTACCCGATGCCGGGCCGTGCCCTCTACGGAGGCGTAGTCGTTAGCTTGTGAGGAGTGCGCGCCGAGTCTAAGCCGGCCTGCGGGCCGGCTTTTTTGTAGCGGCTCCACGAATTCTATTTTAATATGTTTGGCGATGCGGCAAGCCGTCAAAATGGTTCTCGCCGTCGCGGCCGTCGCCGCCCTGGGCGCGGCGTTCGTTATATTGTACGCGAGATCGTCTCCCCAAGAAGCGACTATTCTAGGCGTCGTTCTGGGCAAGTTGTGGCACCTCGGCCTGTTCCTCTTTTTCTGGGTGGCGGTGTACGCCGTAGGCCGCGGCGTACAAAAGCTCGTGCTCGGTCGTTCGGCTATGCCCCCCGAAATCGCCGTAGCTTTCGGCATCGTAGCTTTTGTAGTCTTGGCGTTTTTTTTGTGCGCGGTACATTTGGCGTACGTGTGGGTCGCGAGGACGTTCGTAATAACCGCGGCGTTTGCCGGGATCGCGATTTTACGGGCCGAATTCGGCCGCGTCCCGCAAAGGATTAGAAAGTGGCTCGGGGAGTTGGGGGTATCGACGTTCGTGCTGGTCGCGGCCGTGGCGGCCCTCGCGGCACCGGTTGCTTTGACCGCGGCCCACCCTCCCACGTACATTGACGCGCTAGTATACCACCTCGCCGTTCCCAAGGCGTACGCGGCCGCGCACGGCTTCACGTACTTACCGTACAACGCTTACGCCTCTATGCCGTTGGGCGGGTCGTTGTTCTATCTCTGGCCTTATTTGTGGGACGGCCTTATCGCCGCCAACGCCTCCCACCTCGTCGCGACGTTGCTCGCGGTTTCGTTGACGTATCGCTTGGCCCGGCGATGGCTTAGCCAATTCTACGCCGCGCTGGCGGGGGCTTTCGTGGTCCTGACTCCCGTGGTTTTCATTTCGATGGGTGGGGCCCATAACGACCACTTCCTGGTATTATTCGTCGTAGCCGCGCTGTATTCGTATTTTAACGCGGCGGAGGTCGGACAACGGGAAAGGACGCGGTTTTACGTATCAGTCGGCGTATTTTTGGGGGCGGCGCTCGCGGTTAAATATTCGGCCGCGGCTGCGTTGGCGGCGTTCGCCGTAATTTTCGTCTACGACTTAGCGCGGAAACGGGTGCGACTACGCGACGTGGTTATCTTGCTCGCCGTCGCGGCCGCGGTTTTGCTGCCGTGGTTAGCCAAAACTTACGTCGAACGCGGCAACCCGGTTTTCCCTATCTGTTATGACGTTTTCGGCGGCCGCGATTTTACGGCCGAGCAGGCCCGGCGGGTCGCGTCATGGCAAATGGGTATGGGGCGGGGCCGCGGCATCGCGGACTACGTATTTTTACCTTACCGGATTTCGGTTCAAGCGGGGGTGACGTACGAATATTTCGCCGGGAAGTACTTGCCGTTCTTGCTTCCGCTCGCCGCGCTGGGAGCGGTACTCTTTCGTCGGGGGGGGCGGGTCGTCGCGTTCGGGTGGGTTTACCTCGCGGCCTGGGCCTTCGGGCCGCAACAATTGCGCTTTCTCGACGGCGCGCTTCCGGCTTTCGCGGTCGCCGCGGCGGGGACTCTCGACGCCGCGGACCGGATGTGCGTTACGTGGTTCAGGCGAGTATGGCGGCCTTTGGTAGCGGTGGCGGCGGTCACGGTGGCCGCGGCTATGGTCGCGCCGGCCGATCTCGCTACGTTGCCGCGTCACACATATTTGGGCGGGATGCCGCAAAAAGAATTCCTGCGCCGGTGGGCCGGATTCTATCCGGCGCAAGAATATATGAACGAGCGGTTGCCGCCTAACGCGAAAGTTTTGCTCTTGTATTATAACGAAACGCTATACCTCGAGCGGCCGGCGGCGTACGATTCGTTTTTAAGCGCGTCCGCGCTAATGCTGGAGGCGGAGAAGGCCCGGGATGAGGCCGAGCTTTACGACCTCGTCCGTGGTTGGGGCGTGACGCACGTCCACGTTTACCGGCACGGCGAACCACGGCTCGAGTCCTTCTATTCGGCCGAGGCTATGGAGCGCGTGCGCGCGTTCGTGTCTCGCTTCGGCGCCGTTTTATACGAAGACCCTTATAATAAGGTATACGAGTTAATATAACGTAGCGGTTATCCGGGTTTTTCGCTTATGGGTGCGAACGCAAAAAAAGCGCTGCAAGTCGCGGCCGTAGTGGGCGTGAGCGCGCTATTCGTGGCGTTGAGCGCGGCGACGCCGCGAGAGGGTTTCAACCCCTTGGGGGAACTCGCCGGCAAGTTATGGCATCTCGCGCTTTTCCTCGTTTTTTGGTTTGCCGTCTACGCGCTGGGGCGCGGCGTCGCCAAGTTATTATTCGGGCGTGGGCCCCGGCCGCCGGACCTCGTCGCGGCGTTGGGCGTCGCGGCGGCGGTAGTGTTGGCGTTCGCAGTATGCGCCTCCGGCTTGGCGTACGGGTGGTTGGCCAAAGCGCTGGTGGTTATCGGCGCGGCCGCGGGTGTAGTGCTTTTAAGGAACGACCTCGCGCGCGTTCCCGATAGGGTAAAGCGCTGGCTGGCCGAGTTGGAGACGTCGTCGGCGATATTGGCCGTAGGGACCGCGGCGCTGGCGTTGCCGATCGCACTTAACGCCGCCGTGCCGCCGTATTATTGGGATGCGCTGACGTACCACCTGGCCGTGCCGAAGGCGTACGCCGACGCGCACGGCTTTATTTATATGCCATATAACGTTTACTCGTCAATGCCGATGGGCGGGTCCTTGTTCTATTTGTGGCCCTATTTGTGGGACGGCCTGATTACGGCCAAGGCTTCGCACCTCGTAGCCACGGTTTTGGCGTTATCGTTGACGTACCGGTTGGCCCGTATTTGGCTGAGCCAGTTTTACGCGACGTTGGCGGCCTCCTTCGTGATGCTAACGTCGCCGGTAATGGTGGTCATAGGCGGCGCGCACAACGACCACTTCCAAATTTTATTCGTCGTAGCTGCGCTTTACGTGTATTTCAAGTGGGGAAAGCGTGCGGAAGTAGAGACGAAACGGGTTTGGTTGGCGCTGGGGATATTTGTGGGCGCGGCGCTGGCGGTAAAGTACTCGGCGTACGCTGTCGTCGCCGCTTTCGTGCCCATTTGGATATACGACGCGATGAGGAAGCGGGTCCGGCCTTCTTGGCTCGTAAAGGCGATAATCGTTGCGTTCGTTATGGTCTTGCCGTGGCTGGTAAAAGCGTACGTAGAGCGAGGCAACCCGGTTTTTCCGCTATTCTACGGCTTCTTCGACGGCCGGGGCTTTTCGGCGGAGCAAGCGGATAGCCTGATGGCGTGGCAGCTGGGTATGGGGAGAGGGCGGGGGATTTTAGACTTAATCCTCTTGCCGTACCGCGTATCGGTCGAGGCGGACGTTAGTTACAAAGAATTCTCCGGCATCTATTTACCATTTCTACTGTCGCTGGCGGCTCTGGCGGCCGTATTCTTCAGGCGCGGCGGCCGTCTGGTGGCGTACGGTTGGTTGTACCTGTTGGCGTGGTTTTTCGGGCCGCAGCAGCTTCGTTTCCTCGGCGCCGCGCTCCCGGCCTTGGCGGCTGCCGCGGCGGCGGTCTTGGCCGCCGCGGAGGGACGATGGGGCGGCTGGTCCCGGCGGCTTTGGCGGTCGTTCGTGGTAATCGCCTTGTTTTTGGTAAGCATCCCTTATTTCGCCGGCGCGATATTGAGCGCGACGTCAACGTATTCGTATTTATTTAGGTCGGACCGCGACGAGTTTTTACGCACCCGCGTCGGCTTCTTCGCGGCTCAAGAATTCATTAATAAAGAGCTCCCGCCGGACGCTAAGGTCCTGATGGTATTTACCAACCACACGTTGTACCTGGAGCGCGCCGCCGCGTACGATTCGTTCCTCGAAGCGTCGGCGTTACTCCTCGCCGCGGAGAAAGCGAAAGACGGCGCCGAACTATACGCGCTGGCGCGGGAGTGGGGGTGCGGCTACGTGCATATTTATCACTCGTATGAGCCCAAGGTTTGGCCTTATTACACGCCGCGGGCGCGCGACGTTTTCTACGACTTCGTGCGGCGGTACGGCGTCGTGATATACCGGGACCGCCTTAACGGCGTGTACGAACTGGTCGGAGGCGAACGGTGAGGAAGTACTTTTGGCCCGCGGTAGTTGTCACGGCGGCCGGCTCGTTCCTGGTGCTCAACGCCGTCGTGCCCCATATTTACCGCAATATGGTCGGTGCGCTGTTGCCGAAGTTGTGGCACCTGGTCCTCTTCGGCGCGCTGTGGCTCGCCGCGTACTTCGCCGGAAAAGCGGTATTGAAACTGTTGCGTTATCCGACGGAGGCCGCGCCCGAACTGGCGATAGCGGCCGGCGTAGTCGTTTTCAGCCTGGCCGCCTTCGGCCTCGCCGCGGTTCATTTGGCGTACGGCTTTATAGTTAAAATTATTGTAATCGCGGTTCTGGTGCTCGGGTTTTATCCGTGGGTGCGGCGCCTGCGGGGCGCGTCGGCGCGCGCCCGCCGTTGGCTTGCGGAGCTCGAGCCGGGGCCGGCGGCGTGGATCTTCTTCGGCGGCTTGTTGGCGTTTCCACTTGCTCTGGCCGCGGCGCAGCCGCCCTTGTACTGGGACGCGCTAACCTACCACCTGGCCGTGCCGCACGAGTACGCCGCGGCGCACGGGTTGGTCTATCTACCGTATAACACCTATTCGTCGATGCCGCTGGGGGCGACGATGTTTTACCTGTGGGGGATGTTGTGGGACGGCCTGACGTGTGCCAACGCGTCGTATTTTGCGGTGTCGCTCGTCGTCGTCGCGTTCGTATACCGGCTCGCGAGGTTCTGGTTGCCCCAGTTTTACGCCGCCGCGGCGGCGTTCCTGGTATTCTTTACGCCCGTGTTCTTCGTCGTTATGCCCGGGGCGCACGTGGACCATTTTCTAATGCTGTACGTCGTCGCCGCGTTGTACGCGTATTTCAGGCCGGGCCCAGCCGGCGACGCCGGGCGGCCCCGGCGCGCTTTGGCGGTCGGGATATTTTTAGGCGCGGCGCTCGCCGTCAAGTACACGTCGATCTACGTCTTGGGGGCTTTCGCGCCGGTTTTCGTATATGACGTCGTCCGCCGGCGGCTGCGTTGGCGCGACGTCGCGGTCATACTGGCGGTCGCGTTCGCGTTCGTCGCGCCGTGGCTCGTCAAGGCGTACGTCGAACGGGGGAGCCCTCTTTTCCCGCTTTTTTACGACGTTCTAGGCGGACGCGATTTCTCGCGGCTGCAAGCGGAACACCTCGTCTCGTGGCAGCACGACATAGGGGCCGGTAGAAAGTGGTACGACTATCTGCTGTTGCCGTACCGGATTTCGGTTAGGGCGGATTTCGATTACAATTATTTCGCCGGGATATATCTGCCGTACCTTTTGCCGCTGGCCGCGGTCGCAGCGCTGGCGTTCCGGCGCGCGGGCCGGTTGGTGGCGTTCGCGTGGGCGTTCGTCGCTTGTTGGTCGGTGGGGCCGCAGCAACTTCGCTTTTTGGACGGCGGCCTAGCCGCTCTGGCCGTCGCCGCCTCCGGCTCGTTGGCGGCCGTCGAAGGGGCTTTGGGGTCGGTCGCTCGAGGGGCGTGGCGTGCGGGCGTCGTCGTCCTTATCATATTTACCGCCCTGGCGTACAACGTCGGCGGCGTCTTCCACACGCTCGAGGGGTTCGACTACCTCGCCGGCGAAAGTAGGGAGCAGTTCCTCGAGGGGAAATGCGGTTTTTACCTCGCGCAGAAATTCATAAACGAGAAAACGCGGCCGGATGCCAAGATACTGATGGTATTTACCAACCACACGCTGTATCTCGAGCGAGAAGCGGTCTACGATTCTTTCTTCGAGGCCTCGGCGTTTTTATTGGCGGCCGAAACCGGCGCCGACGCCGCGGGCCTTTACGATCTCACGCGGCGGTGGGGTATTACGCATGTACATATATTCCATATGTTCGAAAAGAAAGCTTGGCCTTCGTACACTAAGCGTACTAAGAATGTCTTCTACGAGTTCATCGAAAAGTATAATAAACCGGTGTACAGAGACCCGCTGAATGACGTGTACGAGCTATCGTCGGTAGAATGATTACTTGCGAAGCCGACCTGATTATTGTAAGATGGCGCGTTATTATTTTCACAGTTTAGGCCAATTTTTGATAACTGAGAGGAGTCGATGATGGCCGACGATTATGGCTTGGGCGGTCTTGGTATAAAACCCCAAAGGAACGTATACCGCAATTTATCTACTCCCATACTAGTGGAATTGGCTCTCCGCAGATATGAAGGAGAGCTTGCGGACAACGGCGCGTTGGTTGTTAGGACGATGCCCGACCGGACCGGCCGCTCGCCAAAGGATAAATACGTCGTACGCGAGCCATCTACCGAGAAAGATATTTGGTGGGGGAAGGTAAACGTAGAGATGGAGCCCGCGGTGTTCGATAACCTTTACGCGAAGGTTACGGAATACCTCTCTCGCAAGGAGCTGTTCCTTTTCGACGGTTTCGTAGGCGCCGACCCGAAGCATGCCAAAGGCGTTCGGGTCGTAGCGGAAAAAGCTTGGCACGCGTTGTTCTCCCAGACGTTATTCCGCAGGCCTACCCCCGAACAACTCGCGAAGCATAAGGCGGATTTTACGGTGGTGATGGCTTCCGGCTTTCACGCCCTCCCCGAATCAGATAGTGTGCGTTCGTACGTAGTGGTGGCGGTCGACCTCCGCCGGAATATTATCCTCGTTACGGGGTCTCACTACGGCGGCGAAATCAAAAAGAGCATCTTCACTATTATGAATTACTTCATGCCGGCGGAGGACGTTTGCCCGATGCATTGTTCGTGCAACGTCGGCGCCGACGGCGACGCGGCGTTGTTCTTCGGCCTTTCCGGGACGGGGAAGACGACTCTCTCCGCCGACCCCAAGCGGCGACTCGTAGGCGACGACGAGACGGGTTGGAGCGCCGACGGCTGCTTCAACTTCGAGGGCGGGTGCTACGCCAAGGTGATCCGCCTCTCGGCGACGGACGAGCCGCAAATATATAACGCCATCAAATTCGGCTCGCTTCTGGAAAACGTTATCGTCGACCCGGGAACGCGGGCTATCGACTACGACGACGGCAGCATCACCGAGAATACCCGGGCGACGTACCCGGTGGAATATATCCCCAACTGTATAACGGAGGGCGTTGCGGGCCACCCGCGGAACGTCTTCTTCCTCGCCGCCGACGCCTTCGGCGTACTACCCCCCATATCGAAGCTTACCCCCGAAATGGCGATGTACCATTACCTCTCCGGCTATACGGCGAAGCTCGCCGGCACGGAATCCGGCATCGACGAGCCGCAGGCCACGTTCAGTGCCGGGTTCGGCGCCCCCTTCTTACCCCGGCACCCGACGGTGTACGCGACGCTGATGGGCGAACGCCTGGCGAAGCATAAGACGAATTGCTGGCTTGTAAATACCGGGTGGAGCGGCGGCCCGTACGGCGTCGGCGACCGTATGGCCATCGGCGTTACGCGGGGATTACTTTCCGCGGCTCTCGAGGGAACGCTCGAAAAGCAGCAGTTCGAACCTGACCCCGTCTTCCGAGTTCTAGTTCCCAAGGAGTGCCCCGGCGTTCCCACCGAAGTATTGTGGCCCAAGAATACGTGGAAGGACAAGAAAGCGTACGACGCCAAAGCTCTCGAGCTTGCGAAACGCTTCGCCGAAAATTTCAAGCAATTCGAGGATATGGCGAGCGACGACGTGAAGGCCGCGGGACCTCACGTTTAGCTAACTTTGATTTTTCGAAAAAAAAAGCCGCGCCTGGGGCGCGGTTTTTTAATTCCGTGAGATTTTTTATTCGGCCGCGGCTAACTTCCGATTCAGCTTCTCTTTCATCTGCTTGCCGGGTATAAATTTTACGCGGCGCGTGGGCGCGATTACTATTTCGGTATTAGTACTGAGGTCGCGGGCCACCTTTCTTTTGGTGCGCCGGACCTTGAAAACGCCGAAGCCACGTATCTCCGTTTTTTCGCCCGCAGCGAGCGAGGACTTTATCTCGGCCAATAGCTGGTCTATAACCGCGACGGCGCGCTTGTGCGTTATGCCCGTGCGGAGCGCTACTTTGGCGGCGATTTCTTTTTTGGTCATTATATTCCCCCGGTTTGGGGGGTTACGAGTGAATCGCCGTGTAGAGCTGTCGGAATTCTTCGTTGGTTATCAGCGCTTTGTTCACGAGGTGGTACGTTTCCAAGAGTTTATCCGTTTTGCGCATTCTCTTGGAGAATACCTCGGCCACGGCCAGCAATAGCTTGACGCCGACCGGCGGGTCCCTTTCGACGATTTGTTTGAACGTCGCCCGGGGGAGCGCCAGCAGAATGCAATCCTCCAAGGCGGTCGCGGACGCAGAACGCGGATACTCGTCAATGAGCGACATTTCGCCGAAGCAATCGCCGGTGCCGAATTCGGCGAAAGCTATTTCGTTGTCGTCGAAGACCCGGTAAACCTTAATCCGGCCGCTTTTAATTATGTACATTTCGTTGCCGGCGCTCCCCGCCTCGAAGACGGTTTCTCCGGTTCCCAACCGGACTTCCGTAACGTCGTTTAATACCCGTTCCGACTCCTCGGGCGAGAGGTACTTGAATATCTCGATGTTTTTCATTTTATGATCGTCCGGCATACGCGCCCTGTCTGGAGTAGTTAATTTATTACCGCCCTTTGTATCATAACCGCATACGGTCCGCAACTAAAAAATCACGGCCGTGGGGGGGCGGCGAATCGGTCGCGCCGCGGATAAAGATGATTGTAGCGGTGGCGGCTTTGCGTTATAATCGCGGCGTGGAATTATTGACTGCGACGGCGGTACTTATCTGGTCTTTTAAGGTCGGGGCGCCCGCGGACGCGCCGCCGCTGGTGGCGGAAGGCCGCGTATACTACGCGGCCGGGGACAAGAAACTCTACGCTTTGCGTTTGGAGGACGGCTCGGAATTGTGGTCCCGCCGGTTTAAGGCGCCGTTGCCCGAAGCGCCGGTTTCGGCGGGCGACTACGTATATTTATATGTCCCGCACCCCGAGGGTCGGATATACGCCCTAAGGGCCGCGGATGGAAAAAACGTCTGGAGGGGACGCGCCGGCCCGGGGGTGGTAAAGGCCGCGGTCGGCGAACGCGCCGTTGCCGTCGGTCACGGCGAGGCGGTCGTTTTTTACGACCGATTATCCGGTGCGGAAGAGGGTAAGGTTCGATTTGACGAGAACGTCGTCGGCGCCGCGTACGCCGGCGACGGTACGTTTTTAGCTTGGACCGGCGGCGGTTACGTGGCCGCGTGTCTGCCCCGGGATGCGGAACCGCTATGGCGTACGAGGGCCGTAGTGGGCGGGGTTTACGTTGTCGCGGCAAGCGGCCGAGCGTACGTGGCCGGGGCCTCGGGCGAAATGGCTTCTTACGATTTGCTGACCGGCGACGAGTATTGGCGTACCGAGCTCGGCGAGCCTCTAACCGGTGCGCCGGTTGCGAGCGGCGACGAAATTTTCGTGCCCGGCCGCCGCACGGTCTTCACCTGTGACGCGCTAACGGGCGAAATTCTGTGGGCGTTTGAGCCGGGGGGCAACGTCGTGGGCGCTGCGGTTCACCGCGGGCGCGTCGTCGTGGCTTGCGAGGACGGCCGGGTGTACGCCGCGACGGCGGAGGGGTCGGAGGAAATTTTTAAGTTGGAAAGTTACGCGGCTACCGCACCCGCGGCTGCGGCGGATTTGATATTGGCGACGGACGGAGAAAAACGATTATTGTGTTTCAAATTTGAATGAAAAGCAGCAATGAAAGGCTGCAAAAAATGACTTGACACCGTAGGGGGCGTGTGGTAGAGTTTCGGAAAATAGCGTAAGCGGGCTGGGCCGTCGGCCGTTTCGTTGCCCGCAAAGGGAAAACGGCAAAGTCCAAAGCCTTCATTTCTACCCAGGAGGGTGATAAATGATGAGGCTGAAGAGTGGATATGTTTTATTAGCGGCCTTCGGCGTAGCCGTGGGCGTTGGCGCGTTCTTACTCGCCGGGTGCGAAGAAGACGAGCCTGATATAACCAGGCCCAAGGTCGAATACAACGACCAGACCTTCTCTCTGTTGGTCTGCGACGGCAACGGCAACGACCCGAACGGTTGGGACCACGACGGCGCCCCGGTTTGCACGTTGGACTGGAACGGCGACGGCTCCGGTCCTAACGCCGTCCCGGTGACGTACGTCTACGACGAGTACCCGCTCGTCGACGGCGTCGCCGAGCAAATGAAAAAGGGCGTTCCCAAGGGCGGCGACTACTGGTTGTGGGAGACGACGCCGTGGACCGTCATCAAGACCAAACCCATAATCGGCTCGGGTAGCGGCGTAAAGGAAGTTTGGGTCAAGGCGCTCTACACGTACGTCAACCCGCCGCGGATATGGTTCTTCTTCCGGTGGGAAGACCCGAGCCATACCATACAACCGGTACAAGCGAAAGAGAAGCACGGCACGGCGCCCGAGCCCGGCGGCACCCATCATTATTATTGGTACCAGATAGGCGGCAGGGAAATCCCCGGCGACGGCTTTAAAGATGGTCGCGCATGGGCATCGCACGAGGACTGGCTATCGCTGGTATGGTCGACGTGGTTCCTCCGGAGTACTTCGAACCCGAATAAAATCCCCGATCCGGCTGTAGATTACGATTGGGAATTGGTTGAGACGGTCCCCGGGTTCCAAACCAGAGGTATCGACGTTTGCAAGGGTGGCGGCGACATCGTTTACCGGACACCTGTCGTTGATACCAAAAAGGCGCCTTATAATCAAAAAGGCTATCCCGGCGCGTTCTGCGACATGTGGTTCTTCAGCGCTTCCCGGACCAACTATACCCTGGCCGGCAGTTGGATAGATACGGAGGCCGCTTACCTGTTCGACTGCCACATAGATAATACGGGTTTCAATTACCCGCCGGTGGGGTCGAACACGAATCCGGATTCCATGAAAGAGTGGCTTACGTTCGACAGCGGCATCGTCGGCATCGCCATTAACGGCGGCGATATCGGCACCGGCATGCCGACGTACATGGCGCCCAGCGACCCGGTGTATAACCCGCCGGGCGCGTATTACATGTGGAGTTCGGAAGAGCTGGCGCCGATTTTCTCGCTCCCCGCCCCCTGGCCCAAGGAAGGCGGCGCGCGAATTCCGGGTTACTTGCATCGGCCGGCCCTCGGCGGCGCGGCGGGTATCGTAGGCCGCGCCCAGTGGCAGCAGCCCAACCGCGAGTGGTACGACCCGTGGGAAGGCGAAGAAGGCAAAAGGTATAAGGAAAAGCCTAACTACTACGGCAAGGACTGGTACTACACGCTCGAGATAATGCGGGAGATAGGGACCATAACGAAGATCGACCCGGAGGAGGACGTCCTGCTGGGGCTCTTCGACCCGCACCCGGGCAGGTAGGCGCCGCTCGAGCGAACCGTACGTAACGTTTGACGTCAACGCCCCCGCCCGACGCCGCACCCGGGCGGGGGCTTTACCGGAAGGTAAACAAGCAACGGGAGTCTCGTTATGTCCAACATGTGGGCCGCGGTGGTCGAGATAGGCTTTCTGGGCTGGGTCGGCTCCACCATCGGCTTCATCTTTCGCGCCATAAGCAAAGAGAATAAGTTCTTAGGCAAGAAGGCTCTCTTCTGGGGCGTGCTTATCGCGGTCTTCTACACGCTCTGGATCGTGGGGTTGGTTAACGCCTGACGCAGCTGGGAAAGAGTAGGGGGAAGCGGTTTTCTCCTTAACTCTTTCCTCTGGCAAGTGGGAGCTTTCCGTAGGGGGTGACGGAGATGGCTTTCGATAAAGATTTCGCATTCGCGCTCGCCTTCGCCTTGGCGGCAGGGGCCGGCGCGTTTCTCGTTTTCGGATGCGGAGAAGAGAACGGCCCTACGCCGCCCAAGGTCGAGTATAAGGACCAGACCTTCTCGCTGTTGGTTTGCGACGGCAACGGCAACGACCCGAACGGTTGGGACCACGACGGCGCCGCGGTATGCACGTTGGATTGGAACGGCGACGGCTCCGGTCCTAACGCCGTCCCGGTAACGTACGTCTACGACGAGTACCCGCTCGTCGACGGCGTCGCCGAGCAAGCGAAACAGGGCGTCCCCAAGGGCGGCGATTACTGGTTATGGGAGACGACGCCGTGGACCGTCATCAAGACTAAACCCATGATCGGCTCGGGTAGCGGCGTAAAGGAAGTTTGGGTCAAGGCGCTCTACACTTACGCCTACCCGCCGCGGATCTGGTTCTTCTTCCGTTGGGAAGACCCGAGCCACACCATACAACCCGTACAAGCGAGAGAGAAGCACGGCACGGCGCCCGAGCCCGGCGGCACACATCATTATTACTGGTATCAGATAGGCGGCAAGGAAATCCCCCCCGGCGAAGGTTTTAAAGATGGTCGCGCATGGGCGTCGCACGAGGACTGGCTCGCGTTGGCGTGGTCGACGTGGTTCCTGCGGAACACGAAAAACAAGGGCATCCGAGATAAGGCCGAGCATGCGCCGGCGAATGTGGAAGGTTACGACTGGGCGCTGGTGGAGACGGTCCCCGGCTTCCAGGGCCGGGGGATAGAGCTCTTGAAGGCCGGCGGCGACGTCGTCTACCGCACGCCGAAGGTTTATACCGACGACCCAAACTCCCCGTACTACGACAAGTATTACCCGGGTGCCTTTTGCGACTTCTGGTATTTCAGCGCGACGCGGAGCAACTACAACGGCCGCGGATGGGAGGGTTCGGCCTGGCTCTTCGATTGCCACGTCGACTCCAAAGGGATAAAAAAGCCGCCCGTAGGCTCAAATAACAACCCGAAATCCCTGGACGAAGTCCTGACGTTCGACGCCGGCGTATTGGGGTCCGAGGCCAACGGCGGCGTTACCGGCTACCCGGCCTATTGGAGCGGCGACCCCGTATATAACCCGCCCGGGCCTACGTACCTGTGGAAGCCGACGGCCGTCCCGTTCGACCCGGAAAGCCCTTGGCCCAAGGAAGGCGGCGAGCGGATACCCGGTTACCTTCACAAGCCTGCGTACGGTTCCGTGGCGGACGTAATCTGCCGCTGCCGGTGGCAATTTCCGGGTCAGGAATATTACGAACCGTGGGAAGGCGAAAACGGCGAAAGGCTCAAGAAAAACTACTATGGTAAGGACTGGTACTACACGCTCGAGATGATGCGGGAGATAGGGACCGTAACGAAGATCGACCCGGAGGAGGACGTCCTGCTGGGCCTCTTCGACCCGCACCCGGGCAGATAAGTTGGGCCCGAGCCGTACCGAACGTTTGACGTCAACACCCCCGCCCGACGCCGCATCCGGGCGGGGGTTTTTCGGGTTATACGGTTTTCATTAATAAGATGCGGTTGAACGTCGGGCCGCTTAGGTTTGTTATAAAAGCCGCAACCGACCCCGTCGTCTATTAAGGTATTCGGGCGAAAACCGGTTATTTGTGTATAATTTCACTTGCGGCGGTTTGGGTTTTCGCATATAATATGAACCCGTTTCGTTAACCGTTCTTTGCTGGCCCAATTTAATTTAGGAGAGGCTATGGTCGAAATTAAAGAGCTTGAAGAGACAAGTCGTAAGATCCGCCGCGACATAATGGTCATGCTTGCCGAGGCGGGCTCCGGCCATTCCGGCGGTTCGCTCTCGGCGGTCGAGGTCCTGGTCTCGCTCTATTGGAACATCCTGAAACACGACCCGGAGAAACCGGATTGGGAAGAGCGCGACTGGTTCGTCCTGTCGAAGGGGCACGCGTGCCCGGTTTTGTACGCGGTTTTAGCCGCCGGTGGGTACTTCCCACGGAAGGCGCTGTGGACGCTGCGCAAGTTGGATTCCATACTGCAGGGACACCCGCACCGTCTGAAAACCCCCGGCGTCGAGTTTTCGACCGGGTCGCTGGGTCAGGGCCTTTCGCTCGCCGCCGGCGCCGCCATGGGCCTCAAGCGGCAAGGTATGCCCAACAGCGTCTTCGTCTTGACGGGGGACGGCGAACAGAACGAGGGCGCGATATGGGAGGCCGGTATGACGGCGGCCCACTACCGCCTCGACAATCTCTGCGCCATCTGCGACCGCAATTACTTGATGATCGACGGCAATACGGAGGAGGTTATGGGCCTCGATTCGCTTCCGGATAAGTGGCGGGCGTTCAACTGGCAAGTATTCGAGATCGACGGCCACGACCTCGGGCAGATGACGTACGCTTACCAGCGGTTCCTTCTGGAGAAGAAACGTCCCACTATGATCATCGCCAATACCATTAAAGGCAAGGGCGTTTCGTTCATGGAGAATCTGGCCGACTGGCACGGCGCGACGCCGAAGAAGGGCGAGCAGGTGCAGCAGGCGCTCGCCGACCTCGGCTTTACGGCGCCGTGGGAAGAATATAAGAAGCACGATTTCGATTGGGTTGGCTAGCGATCATTTACTATATTAGTCGAGGAGACGACGATGGGCGGCATACGCGAAGATGTACATTTAGTTGATTACCGCAAGGGCGTCGATATGGTGCCGAGCCGCGACGGCTACGGCCACGGCCTGTTGTGGCTGTGCGAGCACGACGACCGCGTCGTCGTGTGCGACGCCGATTTGGCTAAATCGACCCGGACCATATGGGTACGCGATAAATTCCCCGAGAAATTCGTCGATTTCGGCATCGCTGAGCAGGACATGCTGGCGGAGGCGGGCGGCATGTCGCGGACGGGCCTGGTGCCGTTCGTGACTACGTACGGCGTCTTCGTCGCCGGCCGGGCGTGGGACCAGATCCGCACGTCGATATGCTACGGCGAATTGAACGTTAAGATCGGCGGCGCGCACGGCGGTATCTCGGTGGGGCCCGACGGGCCGACGCACCAATCTCTGGAGGAGATACCGTTAATGCGAGTCCTGCCCGGCATGACGTTGGTCGTGCCGACGGACGCCATAGAGGCCAAGAAGGCGACGATATGGGCCGCTTCGCACGAGGGGCCCGTATATTTGCGTTTCGGCCGGGAAGGCGTACCGGTCATAACGACGGAGGAGACGCCTTTTACCGTGGGCCGGGCGGAGGTCTACCGCGACGGCGGCGACGTCGCCATAATTGGTTGCGGGCCGCTGGTCTACGAGGCTTTGGTGGCGGCCGACAAGCTCGAGAAGGAGGGCGTCGACGCGCGCGTCATAAACTGCCACACCGTGAAACCTCTCGACGTCGATACGTTGCTTACGGCCGCGAAGGAATGCGGGGCAATAGTTACCGCCGAGGAAGCGCAGGTTTACGGCGGCCTGGGCGGCGCCGTCGCGGAAGTTATTAGCCAACATCACCCGGTGCCGATGCGCATCGTCGGTATCGAGGACGTGTTCGGCGAATCGGGCAGCCCGCGAGAGTTGCTCGACAGGTACGGCATGAACTCGGATAATATCGTATCCAAGGTCAAAGAAGTTATCGAGATGAAGAAGTAATTCCCGAGACGCGGCATTACCGTAATAAGGCCCGGCGTAAGCCGGGCTTTTTTGCCCTTTTTGGATGCGGCCAGTTCTGATATTATTTAACGACATGGAGAAGGTAGGCGACGGTAAAGACCGGGAACCGCGGTCGAGCGGGGGAACGGCGTTGGTATCGGCGATAGTCCCTTGCCGGAACGAAGAGGCTTTCATAGCGAAGGCCGTCGGGTCCATCCTCGCGAACGATTGGCCGGCGGACAGCCTTGAGGTCCTCGTCGTCGACGGGATGAGCGCCGACGGCACGCGCGATATAGTAAAGGAAATCGCAACCCGCGACGCCCGCGTTAGGCTGGTAGATAATCCCGATTTATTCGCGGGGAGCGCGATGGGGGTGGGCGTGGCCGCGGCGCGCGGCGAATACGTCGTACGCGTAGACGCCCACGCCGAGATCCCGCCGGACTACGTCAGGACGGGCGTCGAGACCCTTGAGCGAAACCCCGAGATATGGGCCGTGGGCGGGCCTGTGGACCGCGTCGCCGCGGGCGAGGAGGGTCGCCTCGTCGCCGCGGTTAATAGCAATATATTCGCGACCGGGAATACGCCGATTCGCGTGGGCCGCGCCGAGGGGCCGGTCGACGCCGTTTTGTATCCGGTGTGGCGGCGGGACGTATTCGACCGAGTGGGCGATTTCGACGAATCGTTGGTGCGCAACCAGGACGACGACTTCCACTATCGCCTGCGCCAAGCGGGGGGTGTAATCTACCAAAAGCAGAAGATGAGGGCGAAGTATTACGTTCGCGGTTCGGTCCGGCAGCTGTTGCGTCAGTATAACCAGTACGCGTTTTGGAAGGTGGCGGTGGCGAGAAAGCACGGCCGCTTTATAGATTGGAAGCCTCTCGTCCCGCCGGCGTTCTTCGCGGCTTTGGCCTTAACCGCGGCGGGGGGCTTCGTTACGCCGTACTTATGGCTCGCGGGCGGGGCGTTGGCGGCGGCGTATTTTGTAGCGGACGTCGCAGCGTCGGTGGCGGTGGCGGCCAAGACGAGTTCGCGGGATTTTTTCAAGGCGCTGGCGATTTTCCCGACGTTCCATTTGAGGTACGCGGTGGGAATCGCTGCGGGGATATGGTGCTTCTACGTGCGGCGTTTTACGCCGGAGGAAGTCGTGCGGCGCGGCATCTTTAGCCGCTTGACGCGGTAGGGAAGCGTCGAGCTGGTGAACGGCGGTTGTATACGGTATGGAGTACGCGTTAAAACATTTAAGAGAAAGGATGGATGAAGTCCCGGACGAGGCGGGCTGTTATATATTCAAAGGCCGCGGCAAGCCGTTATACGTGGGGAAGGCTAAGTCGTTGCGCAAGAGGTTGAATCAATATTTTAGCGGGAAGAGGTTAGGGAACCCCAAAACCGTGGCTATGCTGAAACGCGCTACCGACGTCGAACTAGTGTTGACCGCCAACGAAACGGAAGCCCTCTTGCTCGAGATGAACCTCATTAATAAATACCGCCCCAAGTATAACGTCAGCATCCACGGCTTTCCTTATATAAAAATTACGAAGGAGAGGTTCCCGCGCGTATTTTTGACGCGGGAAGCCCGCGACGAGCGCACGGGTCGCTACGTCGGCCCTTTTACGGACGCGAAGGCCGTCAGGCGGACCGTGGCGTTGACCAACCGCGCCTTCAGCCTGCGGACGTGTAAGTACGACCTCGACCGCAAGGCGCCCCGCCGTCCGTGCCTCGATTATGAGATCGGCATCTGTATCGGCCCGTGTGCGGGGGCCGTCTCGGTGGAGGATTATGCGGCCTTGCTCGAGAAAGCGGTAAAATTCGTCACCGGTCGGCGAGCCGGCGTCATACGCGAGCTCGAGAAGAGGATGGCGGCCGCGGCGGCGGCCCTCTCGTTCGAGGAAGCGGCGAAGTGGCGGGACGTAATACGGGGGTTGAACCGCGCCGTCGCGGAACAGTACGCCGTTGCCCGGAAGAACACGAACGTGGACGCGGTATCCTGTGAGGTAAGGGCGGGGAAGCTGTACGGCGTCGTGCTGCGGGTCCGCGAGGGCCGTTTGGTGGATCGGGTGGCGGTAAAGGTCGACGCGCCCGCCGGCAATCCGCTGGAGCAATTTTTACTTAGCCACTACGGCGCGGGAGCCGAGGTACCGCCGAAAATAGCCGTGGCGCGGAGTTTCTCGGGGCGGAGCGTTTTAGCGGCGTCGCTGGCGGAAAAGAGGGGCGGCGTCGTTGGAATAGTCGTGCCGCGGTGGGGCGAGTACGCCCATCTGGTTGGCGTCGCCGCTAAGAACTTGGAGTATTTTATCGAGGCTTCCGAATTGTCCAAGGCTCGCCGGGGAGAATTGGCGGCGGTTTTCGAGGAATTGGGCGCCGCGACGGCATCGGCTGAGCCGCCGGGCCGGTTCGAGATGGTGGACATATCGAATACCGGGCCTAAGTCGGTCGTGGGGAGTTTGGTGGTTTTCGACGCCGGCGTACCCGATAAAAGCTCGTACCGACGCTATCGCATCCGGACCGTCCCGGGCCAGGACGATCTGGCCGCCATCGCTGAAGTTACTAAAAGGCGGTTCGCTCGGGTAAAGAGAGGGGATGACCAACCGCCGGACTTTTTCCTGGTTGACGGTGGCCTTAATCAATTAACCGCGGCGGCTCGAGCCGTCGCGGAGGCGGGTTTCGAGGGACAAAAGGTAGCGGCCTTCGCCAAGGACCCCGACCGCCTTTTCGTTCGCGGGAGCCGGCAGGCCGCGGCCATAAGCGAAGCGGCGACTTTGTTCCTGGCGCGAGTGCGCGACGAAGCGCACCGCTTTGCCGTGGAGTACCATAGAAAAGTACGCGCCCGCGCGGCTTCCAAGTCGATACTCGACGAGGTCGAGGGGATAGGTCCGACGCGGAAGAAGGCGTTGCTCAGGCATTTCGGCTCAGTAGAGAAAATTATGTCGGCATCCGTAGACGAGCTGGTGCGGGCGCCCAAGATGACGACGCGCGCGGCGCAAGCTCTCTTCGATTATCTGCACGGGGCACGGAAAGGGGAACCGTGAGCGCCAAAAGGGCATCCATCGGCTTCGTCGTTCTATTCTTCGTCGCGGTCGCGGCGCTCGTCGGCTACCGGCTATTGAACGTATGGCTGCCCCGGCGCGTCGGCGAAGCCATAACGGAACGTTTCGGGGACTTTGTAACCATAGGCGCGGTGAGGTACGTATTCCCGTTGGGCGTCGAGGTTCGCGACCTGGTTTTCGTTAAAAGGCCGCGTTCATTTATAAGCGGCGAGGCGTCGCGCGTCCGCGTAAAACTCCGGCCGTCGGCGGTTCTTCTGTTGCGGTTCGACGCTCGCTTAGTTAAGGAAGTTACTACGGAAGAATATACTATATACCTCTATCCGTTAAAGTTAAGCCGGCCGGTATTGCGGAAGCCTTGGGGAACGGCGGCGGGTGAGGGCAGCGGGGCCGCGGTATTACCGGGGGCCGTATTACCGTCGCCTGCTGCACCGGCCGCCCCCGCGCCGGCGGTTAACACGGCAGTGGGTGAGGCCGGGGAAGCGAAGCCGCGAAAGGGGAAGCGGGCACCGTTCGATTTCGAGTTCGCGGCAACGCGGGGGCGCGTTGTCTTTCGCGGCGACGCCGGCGATACCATAATACTACGCGACGTCGACGTCGGCGGGCGTATTTCAGACGAAGAAATAGAAACGTCGCTCAAAGGGAAAACGACGCGGCAGCGCTCTTTCGAGTTCTCCGCGGGCCATTCTTTCGTAACCAAGGAAGGCTCGGCGAAGTACCGCGTGGAGGCTGTGGAGGTGGTTAACGTCCTGCCGTGGGTGGGGAAGCCCGGGTACCTGCTTGAGGCCGAGGGTATTTTGACGTTCGAGGGGACGTTGACGTGGGGGCGTGGCAAGCTCGACCACCGCGCAACGGGCCGGCTGAGCCACGGCAACCTAATCCTCGCGCCGGACAACGTACAGGTCCGGCTGGAGGACGTTAACTTCCAATTCACGCTCCACAACGCGGACTTCACGGTCGACGAGGGTTCGTGCCGGGCCGCGGAGGCGCGGTGGCACTTCGGCGGGAGCGCGTCGAAGTTGTCGCTCGAGCTAACGTTCCGTTCTGAAAATATGACGCTGCAAAACCTCGTGAATATGTTCGTGGGGGAGGTCCGCGTCAGTTACGCCGGCGTAGGCGTCGCCGAGCTTCGCATCTTCGGTACCCCCACGAGGCCCGAGTTCTATATCCACGTTGAGCGAACGGATAAAAGTACTCGATGATAGCTTGGGTTTAGGAGCTCCGCTAGGGAATTTTTAATCAGGCCTATTTATACAAAGTCCGAATTTTACCTATTGACGACGGGGTTACGGGTTCAAAGCGGGGGCAATGTATTTGCCATATAAAATTCTTCTCGTAAGTCGCTACGTACAAATGTTCCGCGTAATAAGCAAAGCCGTATGGCGAGGTGCCGGGGGAGGGGAAAGAGAAAACGGTAGCCCCGGCGGTACGGTACCCGTAAATAGTCGACGAGTACCCGCCCCAAACGACTTTGTTCCGCCAATCCCACGCAATGTCTAAGATGTGTGCGCCAGGTTTAAAGCTCGAGTAGATTCTCCCGCTCGTTAGGTCGTGACGCCAAACGTACCGTGGGCTGGTGTCCGACGAAAATATGGCTCGCGGGTTAAAGCCCCCGTCGCCTGCGCATTCAACAGCCAAACCTCGGGGTTTGTGGCCTGCATACCACGAACCATATATACTCCCGTTAGACGCGGCACATCTATATACGTAGTTATTATACCAGTTACCGATCCATAGGTTCCCGCCCCACGAATAGCTTAGGCCGGTAGTAAAGACGCCGAACGGCGACGGAAACGAGCTGACGACCGACCCGTTGGTTGGGTTTAGACGCCAGATATTATCGCCCCAGGTGTAGCAATAAACGAAAAGGGATTCCGGGCTTCGGGCGAGAGCCCGCGGCTTTTCGTCGGGCGCGGGGAAAGAATTTACTACTTCGCCTAAAACAGCGAGGGCGGCGGCCGGCGTAATAGCTAATATAAAATAAATTAAAAGTACCTTACCCATTAACGTTTAGCGGTATATTGCCTTTATTTTTCCCACGGACGATGGCGTTACCGCCGGGACCGCGCCGGAAATATCGACTTGGTATAACCAACTATCCCGGCTACTACGTAAGTCGAATATTCCCCAAAACGTGATGCCGTAGTTACCGAATGCAGCCGGGCCGCACGTTGAACCGAAACCTGCGCCCGGGGAATGCCACGCATTGACCAGCGACCCTCCAGGATGCGTTAACGCCACCGTTATGTCGGGGGACCATAAATCGATAATTACGTACGAACCTACCGCGCCGGCGAAGCGGTTCGTATAACCGCAGCCGCCGAACCATCCCCCCGGCGGGTACCCGTCGTAGTGAATCCATCCTTTATATTCACCGCTAGTAGTATATCGGTAGAAAAAGCCACCCGCGGAGAAGGGCTTAAAATAGTAATGGGTACCGTCGTAGAAGAAGTCATTGTACGTTATTGACGTAGCGTAGGAATATACAATCTTTCCCGTAGCGAGGTTGAGGATTTTGAAGTCTTTTTCGCCGCCGCAAAGGCCCATATAGCCCGGGCCCAGGTGCGTAGTGTCGGTGCCCCGTAAGGGCCACGGCGTTTCTATACTATAGGAGGAGACAAGCGAACCGCGAGTAGTGAATTTTCGGACCTCGTTCGGTTGGTCGCAGAATGCGTAAACGTGCTCTAGGTCGCGCCGGTCGCGGTAGGCGGCCCAGGCGTTGCGGCGCTCGCTCTCCGAGGCCGCGACAAAAGAAGAGATTACCGAACCTACACCCGCTCGAGCTTCGGGCAGGCATACTATCATTACCGTAGCCGCAATTAAAGATAAACGGCTCATAAGTACAAGTTAAGTATATACTTTTCGCCCTTACGCTAAGCGGTAACGGATTATCATATCTATTTCGGTAGTTACTTCCGGCGCGCCCCACATGCTGATTTCCGATATCAATTTCCACGGCCACGGGTCTACGAACACTTCGCTTATGTACTGAGCGTAACACAGGTCCGTTCGGCCGCCGTCGCAAATAACGTCGAGCTCTACACGGTTACCGTTCTGGCGGGTCCGTTGGGGGGTCCGTTTGTGCTCGTACGAAAACTATCGAATTGAAAGGGCAAAGGATATAATTCTCCGGGTCCACCGGGTTTTCGACCTCTATCCGCCATACGTGTACGTAATACTTCGGTTTGTATAAAAGTTCCGTCATTTCGACCACCTTCAACCCGTATAATAGTAAGAGAGAGAGAGAGAGTCAAGAAAAATATTTCGCAATTGCGCGTTTTTTCACAATCTGTAATCATTTCGTATCATTTAATATTAATAGTAAAATAGCCACGTTTGAAGTCGAACCCGATTTACCTTGTTTTTTTAGCGCCGTTTAGTATAATTCGCGAAAGTAGTTAATCCCTGACGCACTATGGCTGAGCGAATTCCATTGCCGGGCGAGGAGCACGAGGTCAAGCTGACGCGGTCGCTGGGCCTCGTCGCCGCGACGATGCTGGGCGTGGGCGCGATGATAGGCGCCGGCATCTTCATCCTATCCGGCCTGGCCGCCGGCACAGCGGGCCCGGCGGCGACGGTTTCGTACGTCATCGTCGGCTTCATGACGCTATTCACGGCGCTGTCGTACTGCGAGCTGGCCGCGGCCATCCCCATCGCCGGCGGCGGCTATACCTTCGTCCACGAGGCCATCGGCGGCTTTACGGCCTTCATCACCGGTTGGTCGATGGTCTTTGGCCTGGTTGTCTCCGCGGCCCTGTACTCTATCGGGTTCGCAGAGCATTTCACCCCCCTCGTCGAGTTGGCGTTGCCATATACGTTAAACCGAGCCGTCGCGGCCGCGACCCTTATAATCCTTCTAGCGCTGCTAAATATTAAGGGGACGAAAGAAGCGGGTCATACGCAAACCTTCTTGACGCTCGGCAAAGTCGCGATACTGGTCGTATTCGTCATATTGTGTTTCCGTTTCGTGGAGTGGGAGCGTTTCGACAATTTCGCGCCGTTCGGTACGCTCGGCGTCCTCGCCGCCACCTCGCTCATCTACATTTCTTTCTTCGGTTTCGAGCAAATCTCGGACGCGGCGGAGGAGGTCAAAAACCCGGAGAAGAACGTTCCGCGGGCGATCTTGTTAGCGCTGGCGATCCCTACGATAATTTACGTCTTTGTGATTATGGTATCTGTTGGGATAATAGATTTCGAAGTTTTAGGGGAGGCGCCTGCGCCCCTCGCGATAATAGCCGCGAAAGTATTAGGGGGATACGGCCTATTCTTCGTATTAATCGCGGGTGTTCTGTCGACGGTTTCGGCGCTAAACGCCGCGGTTCTCACGACCTCGCGCGTCACGTACGCGATCGCACGCGACGGCTTCATGCCGTGGTTTTTGGCCCGGGTAAACGCGCGCTTCCGTACGCCGCATTGGGCGATCGCGGCAACGGCGGGATTGGCGATCATAATCGCGGTAATAGGCGAGGTGCGGTCCGTAGCGCACCTCACGAACTTTTGCTTACTCTTCGCCCTTGTCGTGGTCAATTTTTCGGTAATAATGCTCCGGCGGCGCCGCCCGGAACTTAAACGTCCGTTCCGCTTGCCCTTCGGCTACTTGATACCGGCCTTAGGCATCGCCTCCAACCTTCTTATGTTGCTCTTCATGGAGTGGAACACCTACCTTTTGGGGACCTGTTATCTGGCCGCGGGAGGATTGGTATATTTAGCTTATTCGAAAGGCGCCAAACGGACGCTCGAGCGCGAGCGGGTCATTCGGTACTTGATGGCCAAGCAAGCGCGTAAGGAATATAAAATCCTGGTCCCCGTCGGCAACCCGGATACGATGAAGTCGTTGGTGACGGTTGCCGCGGCCATCGCGAAGAAGTTCGACGGCGAGATATTATTGTTGTCCGTAGTGGAGGTTCCGTATTACGTACCCCTCGAACGTGGCGTCGCGCGGGCCGGCGATTTTCGTTCCCAGCTCATGTTGGCCGAGAAGATCTGCGAGCGCGAGGGCGTCGACGACGTCAAGCGAATGATTAAGATATCGCACCGCCTTTCGCACGGCATTTTGGAGACGGCCCGCGAAGAGAATTGCAACTTCATAGTTATGGGACGCGTCAGCCGACGGACCTTGGGCGACAGGTTGTTGGCCACGGTTATTGACGCCGTGCTCGACGACGCCCCGTGTGATGTCGCGGTAGTGAGGCCCGGCGCCGACGATTTGACGGACGTAGGCCGCATACTGGTCGCGGTTTCCGGCAGCTCCAACTCCCGCCTCGCCGCGGAACTGGCGCCGGCGTTCGCCGACCG
Organism: Candidatus Zixiibacteriota bacterium; assembly: GCA_030613505.1. Taxonomy (GTDB): domain Bacteria; phylum RBG-13-66-14; class B26-G2; order WVWN01; family WVWN01; genus WVWN01. Next base: position 45,463 of record JAUWLW010000008.1, on the reverse strand, counting down.
CTTCGACGCCAAGTTGCGCGTCGTTACGGTATCCGGCGCGGCCGATGAATTCGGCGTGCCGCGGTATACGGCAAGGAACCTTTTGGACGAGGTAGTTTGCGACGTGGAGTGTCGACGCGGTTTCGAAAGGGACGTGCTCTACGCCGAAGAAGTAACTGAAGCGTTGATGGCGGAGATACTACCGAAAGACCTCATCGTGCTGGGCGCACGCAAGGGCGGCGCGTGGGAGCAATTGTTGTTTAAATCGGTCCCGGAGGAGATATCCGAGCGCGTGGATAATACGGTCGTTATTATAAAGAAATTCACGCCCGTACGGCGAGGCCGCCTCGAGCGGCTTCTGTCGGGGACGGCGGCGCCTTAGATTTCGATATGGATATGAGTGAATTTTTCGCACAAACCGTAGTGGAACCGTTTCTCAGCACGGTGAAAACCATAGCCGGATATCTACCGGTGTTGCTGGTAGCAGCGGCGGTTTTTGCCGCCGGCCTGCTTTTAGCTTACTTATTGTCGCGGCTCGCGCGCCGCGTCTTCCTCGCGTTGCCCATAGAAAAGGGCGCCGCGAGGTTGGGCTTTGGTGCGCTAGCCAAAGGGGATATCAAATATTCGGCCGGGGAGATCGTCCGGCGCGTTATTTGGTGGGTGGTCGTACTATTGTTCTTGGATTTTTGCGCCGAGATATTGGGGTTCACCTTACTCACCCGCGTATTCGATTTCTCGATACTCTATCTGCCGCGCATCCTCTTGGCCGCGGCGATACTTTTCGTAGCCCATATTGCCGGGTCGTTCTTGGGGGGGCTTGCTCGCGTATGGGCGAGCAAAGTAGAGGGATTAAACGCTGCGGTTATAGGCAAGGCCGTTCGCTACGGCGTCCTGTTTATCGGCGCCGTTATGGCGTTGGAGAAGCTCTACTTAACGACGACGTTCCTTATCGCGGTTTTCATTATCGTTTTCGGCGCCGTTATGTTTGCCGCGGCGATCGCTTTCGGCAACGCCTTTACGGACCCGGCGAAGGATTTGGTGGCGCGGTGGCTGGCGCGAAGGCGACGCGGACGCGGGGAAGATTAAACCGGAATCCCGCTGGGGGTAGAGCGCTAGGGTAGATTATGGAGGCATAACATTACTAACTTAGTAATATATGTTCAATTAACAAGTATATGATTATTTTACTTGCATTCAAAAAGGTTTTAATATATAATATTAGCAGGAGTGAACTGGGCGAAACGGGCGCGTTATTTTAGCACTTGCGCCAAAGGGAAATTTCCAGCGAAGGAGGTGAAGTGCATTGCGTTATTTAGTCGTTTTATTGGCACTGGCGCTTATAGCCCCCGCGGCCGTGGCGAAAACGTTGCAGTCGGCCTACAACGAGGCCGGTGCCGGCGAAGGTTACGACAAGCTCCTTGTGCTCGATCCTAATACGACGTATACCGGCGGGTGCGGTGTTTTGATCGGCAAGAAGTCCTGCATTCGCGGTAACGGCGCGCTTTGCGACCTCGGCGACAGCCAGGTATTCGTTGCTCAGCCCGGTACCCAACTGGACATTACGGGTTGCTGTTTGATAAATGGCGGTACCTTCGGCGCGATCTACGTTGCCGATAGCGCTACCGCGAACATCGACGGAAATACGATCTGTAAAAACGGGCTCGGCCTCTACATCTGGGCGTATTCCTCCGCTACTGTGAAGAACAACATCATCTTCAAGAATAACAAGAGCGGCGGGTCGATGTACGGCATCGCCAAACACCAGTATACCGGTACGCTGAACATCCTCTACAACGACGTCGACTCCCACTACGGCGGCAACTACATGTATTTCTGCCCGGGTTGAGGTGGCGGCACTTGGTACAGCTTCGTACCAACGCCAGGCACGGGCGAGATCCACAAGGACCCGTTATTCAAAAACTTCGAGAATAACGACTTCGACTTGACCGAGAGTTCCCCGTGCAGGGGCGCCGGCGAAGGCGGCAAGGATATGGGCGGGAAGCCGTTCCGCACGGCTATAACGCCGACATCCTTCGGCAAGGTAAAGGCTTTATTCAACTAGGAACGCCAATAGTTCCGGAACGAAAAAGAGGGCGCAAGCCCTCTTTTTTTCTTGGGGTAAGTAGGGTTAATTACCTTGTTTTTAAAAGGGGAGATGTTATAGTTTAATAAACACGCGCGATTAGGTAAACGCGTTGAACGTTGTTGAGTCTGAAGAAGACGACGGCAAAGGAGGTGATAGACGTTGCGCTATATAGCATTTATCGTAGCTCTGGCGCTCGTTACGCCCGCGGCGTGGGCGAAGTCTCTCCAAGAGGCGTACGACGCGGCGCCTCCGGGCGAAGGGTACGACAAACTCCTAGTGCTTGACCCTAACGAGGTATATACGGGTCGTTGCGATGTATTAAAGGGCAAGAAATCTTGCATCCGCGGCAACGGCGCGTTGATCGACCCGAAGAATGGCCAGGTGTGCGCGTCGCAAGCCGGTACCGAACTCGTGATTACGGGCTGTTGTTTGATAAACGGCGGTGTAGCGATTGGGGCCGACAACGGCGCCAAAGCCTTGGTGGATGGTAATACGATATGCAAGAGCGAGATGGGCGTTAGGGTTTGGCAAGGCCAGGCGACGATCAAAAATAATATTATATGGGGTAACGACTACGGCATCACCCGGGACGAGACCTCGTCACCGACGATTCTCTACAACGACTTGGACAATAACGCCAAAGGGAACTATATGTATTGGTGCCCCGGTTGAGGTGGCGGTACGTGGAAAAGTTTCCTTCCACAACCGGGTACAGGCGAAATACATAAAGATCCTCTCTTCGAGGATTACAACAACAACGATTTCGACCTCGCGGAGAATTCGCCCTGTAAAGGCGCTGGCGAGAACGGTAAAGACATGGGTGGCCGGCCGTACGGTACGGGTGTAGCGCCGGCTTCGCTGGGCTGCGTAAAAGCGTCTTTCAAATAACAAGTTGACGCACTCGCGCTTAAAAAGAGGGCGCAAGCCCTCTTTTTTACTGTTATTACGTGTCGATTTAGCTTGTCTTGAGACTGGGCCGATGTTATAAATAATTAGAGTATTTCGTACGGGCCGTGATTAAAATCGTTGTAACCGGCGCGGTTCGTAAAGAGGGTAAAAGTAGTAAAAAGGAGGTCGATAAAAATGCGTTACTCCGTCGTATTGTTGGCACTAACGCTTGCGGTATCTGTTACGTTTGCCAAGACCCTCCAACAAGCGTACGACGAAGCGGGACCTGGGGAAGGATACGACAAACTTCTAGTGCTTGACCCTAACGAGGTATATACGGGTCGTTGCGACGTACTAAAGGGTAAGAAGTCTTGCATACGCGGCAACGGCGCGTTGTGCGATCTGAAGGATGGTTCGGTTTACGCCGCCGGATACGGAACGGACCTTCATATCACCGGTTGCTGCCTTATCAACTGCAACGAGTATAGCGGAGCGGTAGCCGTATACGAAGGGGCTAAAGCCTTAATCGAAGGCAATACGATTTGCAAAGGGAACATGGGCGTCGTAGTCTGGTTGAGCTCGACGGCCGTCATCAAGAACAACATAATCTGGGGTAACGTCAAATACGGCGTCGCGCGCCACGAGAACACTCCTACGCTTACAATCCTGTATAACGACGTAGATAGTAATCCCGGCGGGAACTACATGTACCTGTGCGTAGGTTGAGGACACGTGTGGAACAGTTTTGTTCCCAAACCGGGCACGGGCGAGATCCACAAGGACCCGTTATTTGAAAACTTCGAGAACAACGATTTCGACCTCGCCGAGAGTTCACCCTGTAGAGGTGCCGGCGAAGGCGGTAAGGACATTGGCGCCCGTCCGTATTCTACGAGTATAGTGCCGACGTCATTCGGTAGCGTCAAGGCGTTGTTCAACTAGCAAACGCTATCACCCGCGGGCGATAAAGAGGGCGCAAGCCCTCTTTTTTTACGGCGTTTCTTAATCAATTTCGCTTGTGTTTAAACGGCCGAAATGTTATATTTTCCGAAAGTTTAGGCCATCTGCGCGGGTTTCAGGACGGGATACGGCGTGTCGCAAAACGACCGGGAAGGGCCTGGCAGGAGAAAGCGTTTCGTACGGAACGCAGCGATCGCCATAAATTTAGGGTGGTTGTTTATGGCGGTCGTTTTGGGCGGGTTTTTCGGCGGTTATTTTCTCGACCGATGGCTCGGGACGACGCCCGCATTTATACTTGTGTTAGGTTTTTTAGGAATCGCGGCGGCCGTTTATCTCGTGATCCGCGAGATCCCGCGTTTGCTCCGATGACGGATAAAGGCCTGGTACGTTACCCCTTCGGTTTCGTTGTGGGATTGCTCGCCGCCGTGGCCGCGGTCGTTGCGGGTGCCGGTATATATGGCGGCGGTACTTGGGCCGTGGGTGCTTTCGCGGGGGGAGGCGCTGTCGCGGCCGATTTTATTTTGATCGCGACGTTCGCCGTGATCCTAGCGCGCGCGGCGGCGCAGGGCAAAAAGCGTTTGTTACTGAAGGGTATCTTGGCTCTTACGGCGAAAGCGTTGTTGCCGCTCGCTTTAATCGCCGCGTTATTACAGATTACCCCTTTGTCGGCCCAGGCCGTAGCCCTCGGCGCCGTGGCCGTCGCGACGTTCAGCCCGGCGTTGGTCGTGTTGTATTGCCTCCGGGAACGATGCGCGGCCGGGATTACTTAGGGTATGGAAGAATTTAGAGTAGGTTTAGAATGGGGCTTGCCTCTCCCGGGCCTTCACCACCACGAAAACGTCGTCGTGACGCACGCGATATTGGTTGCCGTCGTGGTCTTAGTTGGCTTCTATTCGATTTGCCGCAAAGCGAAACTTAGGCCCGGTATTCCCCAAATGGTCCTCGAGCTCGTCGTCGAGACGGGCCGGTATTTCCTGCGCGATATCGGCGGGGCGAAGGTCGTGAAATATCTCCCGTTTTGCCTTTCGCTTTTCTTGTTTATTTTGGTGGCTAACCTCTTCGGGATGGTCCCCGGGTTCGTCGCGCCGACGACTAACATCGCCGTGAACGCGGCGATGGCGGTATGCGTGTTCGTGATGACTTTTTACGTGGGCATTAGAGAACTCGGGTTAAGGAAGTATCTCCTTCATAAGACCGGCCCGTTCGCGGGTATGACGAAGATCGCGTTCATCGTGGGAGGCCCCGTTTTCGTATTGTTGGAAAGCGTCGGCGAATTCGCTCGCCCCATGTCGCTCACGATTCGTCTTTACGGTAATATTTTCGGGGAAGAGCAGTTCGTGACGGTGGTAAATAATATCGTGACCAACGTTAACGTCCTATTCCCGGCTTTGAATATGGAGCCGTTTATAGAATACATTATGGCGGTAACGTTGATGCCAGTTTTTTACGCGCTGGTAGCTTTCACAAGCTTCCTTCAGGCGTTTATATTCGCTTTTTTGCCGATCCTATACTTTGGCGCCGCCGTGGGGTGGGGCGAGGAGAACCATTGATCCCGACCGCGGTTACCCGCCTTGGAAGGGTTCGGTTTACGTTACGTAATGCGTAAGGAGGCTCGAGCGTAATGACCATTAAAACGTTGACGTGGCTCGCGATCATAACCTTCGCTTTCGGCGCCGCCGCCGCTTTCGGCGCGGAAAAAACGGGCGAGGTCGCCGAAAAGCCTTCCATGTCGTTACGAGAAACGGCGGCGAAGGGTTTTTCGTGGACGCTGGTAGCCGCGGTTCTGGGTATGGCTTTTGCCGCGGCCGGGGCTGCGGTGGCGCAAGCCGTGACCGCGAACGCGGCGCTACAAGGGATCGCTCGCCAACCCGAAGCTTCGGGCAAACTCTTCGTCCCCATGTTGCTCACGGTTGTGTTTATAGAGACGCTGGGGATCTATACCCTTTTCGTCGCGATCCTCCTAATTTTCGCCAACCCGCTACAAGGGTTGTTGGGCTAGTTCTCTTATGTTCGAATTTAACGTCGTAATATTTTTCTATCAGCTCGGTATCTTCCTCGTCTTCACCGTTTGCGTGACGGTAATATATAAGACTCTCCTCGAGCCGATATTGAAGGAAAGGCGAGAGCGGATCGAAGGCGACATGGCGCGCGCGGCGGCGGCCCGGGCCGAAGCCGACGAACTCCAGGCTAAATACGAGAAAATAATGGCCGAGGTTGGCGAGGAGGCCTCCGCCATCCTAAAGCGCGTGAACGAGGAAGCCGCCCGCCACCGCGAGGAACTCTTAACGCAGACGCGCCGCCAGGCCGACGCCCTGCTACATAAGGCCGAGGAGCTTATCGCCATCGAGGAGGCGCAGGCGGTGGAGAGGATTCGGGGCGAGATGGCCGATATGGCCGTTGCTATCGCGGGGCGAGTCCTCGAGGAGACCAGGACTACCAAGCGCGAGCGTAAGCTCGCTGAGAAGTTTTTAGCCGAGATGGAAGGTCGTACGGCTTTCGACCGGCCTCTGGAATCCTAGGTGCGAGATGCGAGATTCGATAATTGCACGGCGCTACGCCCGGGCGTTTTATAAGCTCAGCTTTGCCCAAGGCAGAGTGGCCGAAGTCTTGGAGTACCTGGCTGCCTTCGTGGAGTTATTCGTCGAGCGCGCCGAGCTTAAGGAGTTGCTGGCGCATCCCGCGGTCCCGGAAGAGGCCAAGGTGAAATTGGTAGAAGAGCTGGTGGCCGACGAACTTACCGGAGATTTCGTAAAGTTCCTTATAGAGAAAGGTCGCCTAATCCTGCTGCCGGCCATTTACGAAGATTTCTTGCGGGCCTACCGTCGCGACGCCGGGGTCATAGCTGTGGAGGTAACTACCGCGCTGCCGCTAACGGAGGGTTTGCGGGAGCGGCTCAAGACGGCGCTCGCGCGGCTCACCGGGAAGCGCGTTGAGATCGAAACAGTCGTCGACGAGGCCGTAGTCGGCGGGTTAAGGTTAACCATCGGCGACCACGTTATCGACGGGACGTTGGCGTCTCGTTTAGAGGATATCCGGGAGACTATGGCCGGTGCAACGGCCGGCTTCGAGGAGCCCGTTTATGAGGATAAGCCCCGACGAGATAAGCGAAATACTTAAGACGGAAATCGCCCGTTATCGGAAAGAGCTCGACGTTGCGACGACGGGGATCGTAACGAGTGTCGGCGACGGCATCGCCCACGTCTACGGCCTCTCAGACGCGATGTACAACGAAATGGTTCTCTTCAGTGGTGGCGTTTACGGTATCGCCATGAACCTGGAAGAGACCACCGTAGGCGTTGTGGTCCTGGGGGACGACCGCGTTATAAAGGAGGGCGACGTCGCGCGCACGACGCGCCGTATTCTCGAGGTCCCGGTGGGCGAAGCGTTGTTGGGCCGGGTCGTATCGCCGGTCGGGGATCCTCTCGACGGCCGGGGTACCGTTTCCCGAGACAAGACCCTGCCCCTTGAGGGGAAGGCGCCGAACGTCGTTCAGCGCCGGCCGGTCGACCAACCGCTACAGACGGGGTTAAAAGCCATAGATGCTATAACGCCCATCGGCCGGGGTCAACGCGAACTTATCCTGGGCGACCGCAGCATCGGAAAGACGGCGATTTGCGTCGACGCCATCATAAATCAACGGGATACCGACGTCGTCTGCGTCTACGTCGCCATTGGGCAGAAGAATTCCACCGTCGCTAAAGTCATAAAGACGTTCGAAGAATACGACGCGATGTCTTACACCACGGTGGTCCACGCCGGCGCTTCGGATACTGCATCGCTGCAATATATCGCGCCCTACGCCGGGTGCGCGATGGGCGAGTACTTCCGCGATAACGGCGGCCACGCGCTCGTCGTGTACGACGACCTCTCTAAGCACGCCTGGGCTTACCGCCAGCTTTCGCTGCTTTTAAGAAGGCCGCCCGGGCGCGAAGCCTACCCGGGCGATGTCTTCTATCTGCACTCGCGGTTGCTTGAGCGCGCCGCTAAATTATCCGACGAGATGGGCGGCGGGTCTCTAACGGCGTTACCCATAATAGAGACGCAGGCCGGCGACCTCTCTACGTACATACCGACGAACGTTATCTCCATTACCGACGGCCAAATATACCTCGAGGACGACCTTTTCTACGCCGGTATCAGGCCGGCGATAAACGCGGGCCTTTCGGTATCGCGCGTAGGCGGCAAGGCGCAGAATAAGGCGATGAAGAAAGTCGCCGGTATGTTGCGCCTCGACCTCGCCCAGTACCGCGAGCTCGAAAAGTTCGTCCAATTCGGGACCGAGCTGGACAGAGTGACCCAAGACCAAATTCGCCGCGGCGAGAGGTTGGTCGAAATTCTAAAACAAGATCAATATTCGCCCGTGCCCGTCGACGAGCAAGTCCTGGTTATCAACGCCGCGGTTTCCGGCGCGCTGGATAACGTACCCCTAAATATGGTAGGCGAATGCGCCGAAAGATTCCTCGAGTATATGAGGACCGTTCGTCCGGAGTACGGCCGCCGTATTAGGGAGACCGGCGATTTGCCGGACGACGTACACGAAAAGCTAAACGAAGATATCGTGACGTTCGTGTCCGGTTATCTAAGACAGAAAGGCGTTTCCGTCGAAAGCGAGGGGGCTTCAGAACCGGGGGGAGCTTAAGTTATGGCGCGGTTCGTAATGACGTTCTCGACCGTAGCGGTCACTTTTCTGTCGGCGTCTTGCATAAAAATCGTCGACGTCGTCCAGCCGTTGGAGGTTAGCGCAGGTTCGACGTTCGAGGTAAAGTTGCTGGTCCGCGCCGACGTTTCGGCTCGAGCGGACGGTCCCGTATTCGGTATCTTAGGGGTATCGCTGCCGGAAGGCGTCGACGTCAAGGAAGGGACCTTCCGCGGCGCGGCCAAAGGAAAGCTTCGGCGTTTGGACGGGGTCAACGCCGGCCCGTTGGGCGGGCGGCCCGGTAACGAGTGGAACTTTTTTCGCACTCGTGACGATTACGAGTCGTCAGTGCTCTCGGGCGGCGTTTCCGACGTAAAGCTTAAAATAAAAGCCGGAGTGGCGGCCGGCGATTACCGCTTCGCGTACGCCGCGGCCGTCGCACCTGTAGGCCGGGGCGGCGACCCGGACGTTAGCCGGCTCGAGTGGCAAAAACCGCCCGACGGGACCGCAGCGAGGTGGATAACGGTTAAATAATGGCGACGCTTCGGGCAGTACGACAACGCATCGGTACCGTTGAGAAGACACGGGAGATAACCGCGGCTATGAAGACCGTCTCCGCGGTGAAGGTCAGAAACGCGCAAGCCGCGCTGATGGCGATGAGGCCGTACGCGGCCCACCTGGCTGAGATTATCGCTCATCTGGCTACTTGCGGCGAGCCGGCCTACCACCCGCTTTTGGTGGACCGCGGCGACGAGAACGCAATCCTGGTGGTAGTGACGTCCAACCGAGGATTATGCGGGCCCTTCAATTCTAACGTCATCAGGCGCGCCCTGGTTTATCAGGAGGAACATCGGACGCGTTATGGCCAATATGCGGACATGATTTGCGTCGGCAAGAAAGGTTACGATTTCTTTCGCGGTAAAAAGTTTACGGTCCTGGAAAGCTATATAGGGTTTTTCCGCGGGATAACGTACGACGACGCGCGGGCTATAGGCCGGATGGTGACGACGGCTTTTCTCGCCCGCGACGTCGACCGCGTCGACTTTTTATACCACCATTACTATTCGGCGGGAACGCAGGTGGTGAGCGTACGGGCGGTATTGCCTATCCGGTTGGAGGAGATGCTCTTGCCGGAAGAAACCGTCGGGTCCCCGGGAGACGTCGTGCCCGAAGCGTGCCAATTTTTGGAGTATATCTTTGAACCGGATAGCGAGACCATCCTCGACGAGCTTTTGCCGCTTTACGTAAACGTTCAAGTTTGGCGTATCCTGCAGGAGCATACGAGCTCGGAGCACGGCGCTCGTATGATGGCGATGGAGGCCGCGACCCGGAACTGTGGAGATATGCTCCAGACGCTAACCCTTGATTACAACAAGGCGCGTCAAACGGCGATTACGAAGGAGCTTATCGAGGTTACGTCGGCCGCGGAGAGCCTCCGTTAGTAAATCGGTGTCGTAAGGTATACGTAACATGACCGTGAAATTCCGTGCGTATTACAATGGCGACCTTGGGTTCGCCGAAGCCGAGCGATACGATATGTTCGCTATCGGCGATTCGTCGGCGGAGTTGATGAGGAGCGTCGACGTCGCCGCCCGCGTCCACTTAAACGACCGTTTGGTGCCGGGGGATGTTCTCCGCGTCTTATTGGCGAACGAAACCGGCGCCGGCGGGTAATAGGGGGCGGGGGTTTGGCGGGCCCGAGCAGCGGTCGTTTGCTGATATGCGGCGTTTGGTGCTTGTGTTGGACGCCGGCGCTGGCGTCGGCTACCACCGTCGCCGGCGAAGTATACAACGTACGTACGGGGACGGTCGTACCGGGGGCGAGGGTTACTTTGGGCGGCGAGGTCGCCACCGCCGGCCCCGACGGTATCTTCAAGCTTATTGCCGCGCCCAGGAAACCGTCGCACATTATCGTAACCGCGCCCGGGTACGCTGTTACCGTTGTAGAGTACCTCCCCGTGGTGCCCACGCCGCGGGAAATCTGGCGTAACGTACCGCTTTTACCGAAGGCGACCGCGGCCGCGAGGAAGGGTGATTTCGTAGACTTTTTTTTCGGGAACGCACCGTTGGAGAAAACGCGCGACGATTATCTTACGGCGCGGCGGTTCGACGCACTGCCTTTACGAGTAGAAGTTATAGGCGCGGGCCCGGGGGGAGCGGCCGACGTTGCCCGGAGGGTAGAGGTTTTGAACGAAAGGTGGGGCTTGAGCATTTTGGAGATGCTCGACGGGGAAGAGGCCTCGATCAAACTGGTTTTTCTTCCCGATGCCCGGGCCGTTACGTTTGGATACAGCGAAGGGCGCCCCGCGGCCACGTTTCCCGGCGGGGCGACGGCGGTGAATCTGGACTTGGCCGAGGCGTTTTTAAGGCGGGTAGTACTCGCGGGAATGCTCGAAGGCGTCGACGTAACGGCCGAAGAACTACGAGCTGACATGGTTGTGGCCGAGGATTTGGACGCCGTTATAGAAATAATCTACCGGGAACCCGCAGATTTCAACTACGCGGTATTTAAAAGGCGGCCACCGGCGAGGTTCTCAATTCTAACGGATTTGTATTTGGGCATCGGCGGGTACGAGCGACACGGCGTCTTGGACGGCGACGGCCGGCCCGTCGAATTCCCGGCGGAGTACCAATTAGGCCAGATTACCGTAGCCGGAGGAGGCGCGTACCGCAACGTTTGGGCCAAGGCCGGTTTGTGGTTCGCCGGGATCTGGGACGTCAACGCGGAGGAGCTGTTCGTCCCCGTGGGAGGCCGGGCAGAGAAGGTCTTACGCCGCAATTTTAGTACGTACTACCGCGGCGGGTATTGGCTCCAGCCGGTGTCTGGCGTTCGTATGGGGCCGCTCGCGGGTTACAGGACGTTGTCGGTACGGGGGAAGTTCAAAGGGTCCGAGGACCCCGCCGGCGTTAACGCGCTCTTGGATATAGATTATACGACTCGTTACGACGGTATCGAGGCCGGTTTCGGCGGCGACGTCGCGTTAGACTGGTATAATTTCGGTCTTTTTGGCGAGTTTACGCGTGTGTTTGCCAACCGCCCATTTAACTTGGCGGAGTTCGGCTTCGGCGCGGCCAGCCAAGTCGGCGTGGGTACGTTCGCGTACGTCCGGGTTTATTGGGGCCAACCGTTGAGGTATACTTTCGGTGGCCTGGCGATGAAGCTCGCTATACCGTTATAGGGCCGGTTCAGCAAGAGATTGGGTTTGCTATGACAAGTAGAGCCGAAGGCAAGATAGTCCAAATCATAGGTCCCGTCGTAGATGTAGAGTTCGGCGCGGACACGCTTCCAGCGATCCGCAACGCGATAGAGATTCCGCGGCGCGAGGGCGGTGTCCTTACCGCCGAAGTTTCGCAGGAATTGGGTGAGAACCAGGTGCGGTGCATCGCGCTGGGTCCGGTCGAAGGCCTGGTTCGCGGCGACGCGGCGTACGACACGGGCGGCCCGATTATGGTCCCGGTGGGCCCCGGTATGCTGGGACGACTCATAGACGTCGTCGGCAATCCGATAGACGACCTCGGTCCCATACAGGCCGACGAGATGCTGCCGATTCATAGGCCGATACCCGCTCTGACCGAACAAGATACCAGGTCCGAAATGCTCGAGACCGGCATAAAAGTAATCGACTTATTGGAACCCTTTTCCAAAGGCGGGAAGACGGGCTTGTTCGGCGGCGCGGGCGTGGGCAAGACGATCCTCATCATGGAGATGATCCACAATATCGCCAAAGAGCACGGCGGGTACTCGGTCTTCGGCGGCGTCGGCGAAAGGACCCGCGAGGGTAACGACTTGTGGTTGGAGATGAAGGAGTCCGGCGTCATCGACAAAACGGCGATGGTATTCGGCCAAATGAACGAGCCGCCGGGGGCGCGTTTTCGGGTAGGGCTAACGGCGCTCACGCTGGCGGAATATTTCCGCGACGTCGAAGGCAAAGACGTTTTGTTGTTTATAGACAACATCTTTCGTTTCGTGCAAGCCGGTTCGGAGGTTTCGACGCTGCTGGGCCGGATGCCGTCGGCGGTGGGGTACCAACCCACCCTAGGTACCGAAATGGGCGAGTTCCAGGAGCGGATCACGTCTACGACGCGGGGTTCCATAACCGCCGTCGAGGCAATCTTCGTCCCGGCGGACGACTATACCGACCCGGCGCCGGCAACTACCTTTTCCCACCTTGACGCCGTAACGCAGCTGTCGCGTCAGATCTCCGAGCTGGGCTTATACCCGGCGGTAGACCCGCTTGCTTCTACGTCGCGCATCATGGACCCGCGCATCCTGGGCGAGCGCCACTACGGCGCAGCGCGGCGGGTTCAGGAAATCCTGCAGCGACATCGCGAGCTTATGGATATTATAGCCATATTGGGTATTGACGAGCTGTCGGACGAGGATAAGGTGGTCGTGAGGCGCGCCCGCCGTATTCAACGTTTCCTCAGCCAACCCATGTTCGTAGCGGAAGCTTTTACGGGTCGGCCCGGGAGTTACGTTAAGTTGGAAGATACAATCGAGGGTTTCGAAAAATTAACGGCCGGCGATTTCGACGAGCTCCCGGAGCAGGCGTTCTTTATGGTAGGAACTATCGACCAGGCCGTCGAGCGAGCGAAAAAGCTTTCCGGCTCGCCGGCTTAAAATTTGACGGGCGGCGGCTTTGACGGGGAAAATCGTAAAGGTAAGGCCAGCGATGACGACGGAGTTTGACGACGTTGCGGCCTTTTGCGCGGGGCGCGGCAAGGACGCGAAAACCCGCGAAATAAAAAGGCGTCGTCGCCATTGGCTCCAGGAGATGGCGCCTCGCGGCCTTAAGGTAGTTTTAGCGATAGAGCCCCGGCCGCCGCGGTTTATAGATTTCGGCGGCGAACGTGTTAGCCGAGACGAGCTGACACTTTTGGCGGACGGTTTAGTGGTGGGGCTTTTAGAGTACGTGCCGATCGAGGAGACGCTATACCCGGTGGAAGGTAGGGGGTATCTCTTCATCGATTGCCTGTGGGTGATGAGGCCGTACGTTGGGCGGGGCGTCGGGCGGGCGCTGATGGATGGTGTTATTCGCCATGCCCGCGGCAACGATAGCGGAGTCGCGACGGTGGCGTGGCGCGGAGCGGATCCCGCCGACGACTGGTCGTATATGCCGGCAGCGTTTTTCCGCTCTTTCGGCTTCGACGCCGTGGACGAGGAGGGCGACCGGGTTTTGATGGCAGTATCGTACGGCACCCGGGGGAAGCCGGCCCTGGTGCCACCTCGGCCTTTTGAGTACGACGGGGTAACGTTTTTGTGCCACCCCAGCTGTCCGGCGAGCCTTTGGGCGGCGGAAACGGTTCGCGGAATCCCCGGCCCAGTTGAGACGGGTAACGTAAAAATCGTAGAGGTCGAAGGACGGGAAGGCTCAAAGCGCTACGGCGCGTTGTTCGGCGTGTGCGTCGAAGGCCGCGTCACCGTTAACCGGCTGGCCTTCGCAAGCGACGTCGAAGACGGGTTAAAAAGGAGAGAATCAGATCGTTCTACCGACGGAGTTGACCCTTAGCTTAGTGACGCCTATAGCGGTGGAATTCCGCGGCTCGGTGACTTCGGTAGTTGCCCCCGGCACGGAAGGTTACCTGGGCGTACTGCCGGGCCATATTCCGCTCGTTACGTCGCTCAAACCGGGAATCGTAACGGTCGCCGCCGAAGGGCGGCGGTACAAATTCGACGTAGGTCCCGGCTATATGGAAGTAACGCCGGCTTCTGTCATCATAATAACGGAATCCGCGACGGCAAAGCGTGAGGATAAATTATAGTGGCGAATTTAGAGAACGACGGGTTCTTTGCGGAAGAGGTCCGCCGGACGATGGGTGAGTCCGACTTATTCTTGGCCGACGGCCTCGCCGCTACGGAAGAAAAGATAGCCGAGATTTTGGGTGCGGATTTGCCTTTCATAACCGAAGTGCTTCGGTACGCCGCGGGTTCCGGCGGTAAAAGGTTTCGGCCGCGATTGACGTTGCTTTCGGCGGCTACGGCGGGTATCGACCAAAAACGCGTCGCGGGCCTGGCCGCTTGTATGGAAGGTATCCACTTGGCGACGCTGTTACACGACGACGTCATCGACGAGGCGCCGCTGCGGCGTGGTCGCCCCGCTACCCACCGGCGTTTCGGCAATCACCTCTCGATATTGGGCGGCGATTATATATTGACCCGCGTATTCCAATACCTAGCCAAAGAAGTGAGGAATTGGGAGATCCTTAACGTCGCCGTCGCGACGACGAATCGCATGGTCGCCGGCGAATTCTTGGAGATGTGGCGCCAGGAACGGCTCGACGTGGCGGAAGACGATTACGTAAAGATGATTACGTTAAAGTCCGCCAAGTTATTAGAAGCGTCTTGCCAGGTGGGTGCGATCGCGGCCGGGTACGATGGTTGTGAATACGGAGCTTTTACCGATTACGGGTTGAATACCGGCATTTCCTTCCAAATAACCGACGACTGCCTCGACCTCGCGGGGGAGGGCGAGGTATTGGGAAAAGAGGGATTCGCCGACATCCGTTCCGGGAAGATAACGCTTCCGGTAATTTACGGGTTAACGTCGCCGCGTGGCCGCGAAATCGGCGCCGCGGTGCAAGCGATTTGGGAAGGGGAATCGGTCGAACACGAGCTCGTGCGCGCACTAAAAGAAGGCGGCGCGTTCGAGAAATCGCGTGCCACAGCACGAGCGTACGCTGAAAAAGGGAAGGACGCGCTTACGAGCGTTCCGCCGGGAGAAGCGCGGGACTTTTTGGCCGCTATAGCCGATTGGACGTGGTGTAGAAAGTATTAGTTGCCGCAACCGACCTTGAATAAAATAATAGATTTCCTATCTTCGCGTCGCCTGGCGATATTTTTCACCCTAGCGCTTGGCGTCGTCGTGTTCGTCGGGACCTTGGTTCCTCAGAATGCGCCAGCGGAATATTATAAAGCGCATTATAAAGAATGGGCCCATAATTTACTGATATCACTAGATTTAACGGACATTTTTACGTCGTGGTATTTCGTAGCGATTTTAATATTCCTCACCGTAAGCTTGCTGACGTGTACGGCGCGGCGATTGCGGGCGGCATTCGCGGCGTTTAGGCCACGACCGCCGCGGCTTCCGTTTGAAGAAACAGCGTCTTATCAAGCAGAGATAGGGCCGGCGCCGGTATTTAAAACGGTTATCGCAAAGCTTCGAGCTTTACCTTTCAATTGGCGCGAGAGTGGCGACGTTTTTTACGGGCGGCGCCGGCCGGTGGCGTTAGTCGGTAAGGTTTTAATCCATATCGGCTTACTATTCGCTTTGTTAAGCGCGGTGTTGGGTGTTTTCGGCCGCCGCGGCGAGATTTCCATTTTCGAAGGGCAACGGTTGGCGTTGCCCTCGGCGTATGGAAAAGGTTTCGAGATACGTGCGGACGCCGTCGACGAAATCGCGGACGCGAATACCGGTAAAGTTTTATCGTACCGGACAAAAGTAGGTCTGTTACGTTACGGCGACGAGGTAGCCGCTGGTGAACTCAACGTTAACAGGCCGTTGCGTTATCGGGGCTTGGCGATATACCAATCCGATATGGAAGTGGGTGCGAAAGGCTTATTTCTCGAGGAGGTGCAGTTAAAGAAAGGTGCTTCGGTTGAAGGCTACGGCCGCGCTATTTTTTCTTGGACGGTAGGGGGAGAAAGCGGCGACGTGACTATGGCCCCGGGTGAAGGCCGCGCCTTGGGGCGCTCCGGCCTAACGTTCCACTACGTAGAATACTTCGAACGTTTTTACGCCACCGAGGCGGGTATTGGCGATGACGGCGCGGACTACAATCCGGCGGCATTCGTCCAAATCGAGAACGTTAAAGGCGAAAGGGCTAAGGGGGTTTTGTTTAAATTGGACCCCGGCCGGTCATTTATACGAGCCGACGCACCCGACTTCACCGATGAACCGGTCCGAATTGATTACGGCGGCGACGGCGGCCCTTGGCGCGCCGCGCGCCGTGAATACCTTTTAGCGTCGGGTTCGTACGTTGCGTTCGGCGACGGGGAAGAAACGATGAAAGTCGTTATGGCGGAGGGTGAGAGCCTCGACCTTCGCGAACGTCACCTGGAGGGCGTAATCGAGCGGCGTGACGGCGGCGAAGAACGAGTAGAATTCCCTTTCGGCGCCAGGGTTGGCGTCCATACGAACGGCGGCGATAGCATATTCAGGTTTCGGGGAAGTAAGGAGGCGTCCGTTACCGCGTTAACCGTTACCCGTGAACCGGGCCTCGCCTTTTTCTACTTGGCCTGTTTATTCTTTTCGGTCGGCGTCGTCGCGGCCGCGGTGTTGCGGTACGACGAGCTGGTGGCGTTCGTCCGCGGCGGCCGCGTTTACTTAGCCGTGCGCTCAAGCAAGGGTGCCCGCGTACTTAAACCGGCTTTCGACGCGTGGGTAGCTGCGGTAAAGGAAAATCGATAGCGCGATGCGATTGGGAGTACTATGGGCGTTCGTTTTCGCGTTTTCGGTTGCGGTTGCTTCGGCGGCGGAAGGAGGGGGCGATTTTTCGGGCCGCCTGGAGTTTGTCGAAGGGGCAAGTCTAAGCGAAATATTTAAGGGGGTGGCGGTTAAGGTCGATAGGCCCATGCCTTGGCGGACGTTCGCGCGTAGCCGTTATAATCTCCTTAAAGGGCGGGGAGACGTTCGCGACGGCGACTTAGGCGATAACGCGGACGCTGCCGTCTGGCTTGCGATATTGGACCCGGAATACCGTCGAGACGGCCGACTCATCTACGTCGAGGGAGGGGAAGTGCCGGGCGTGCCCGAAGACAGGTGGTTGTCGTTGCGGGAGTTCGAGGGCGTCGTCATGCCGGGCGTCGTGCATAGTCCGGGATCTTTCGGCGGCGGCGACGTCGAACGAGCAGTGACGGACGTCGTTCGTCGGGCCGCGGCTTTGCACCGCTTGTCGTGGTACGGCCTGCTCGTTGTCCCGGGTTCGGACGTTGCGGGGTGGCGGCCACTCAACAAAGAAAACCTAATTTGGCGTCGCGTACGCGGATTAAGCGAAGCCTACGAGAAACGCGACGCCGCGGCTGTGCGCCTGGCGGCCGGGCCGTTGGCGGCCGCTCTTAAAAAGCAACCGGGCTACCCGTCGCCGGCGAAGCTATCGCTCGAAACGTACCTGGATAAGTTTGGCGTTCTAAAGGTCGGCTTCGGCCTGTACGCCGCGTCGGCGTTGCTTTTCTTCGTATGGGCGGCGGTCGGTAGGCGCGCCGTCGCCGATAGCGGCGCGGGGGCGGCGTTGGCGGGGTTCGTTCTCGTAACGGCGGCGCTGGCGGCGCGATCTGTAATCGCCGGCCACTTGCCGGTTGCCGGCCCATACGAACTATTGCTGCTATTTTCGTGGAGCGTCGTACTATTATTCCTCATTTTCTATTTGAAGACGCGGGGCGGGTTCCTCGGCTTGGTACTTATGCCTGCGGCAGTAATGTTCGGCGTTGCGGCGTCTTTGTTTCCTTCGGGTGTGGAAACGCAGCTCGCGCCGGCGCTGCAGTCGGGGTGGTTTTCGGCGCGCGCCGTGCTGGCGAGCTTAGGCGAGGGGGCATTCGCCGTTGGATTTGCGGCCGCGGTTTTTCGGCTTTTTAGGTCCCCGCGCGCTTCGGCGCGGTTCCCTTCCGGGGACGACTTGGGCGTTATCGAGCGCCGCGCGATAACGCTGGGGTATCCCTTGTTCGCGGTGGGGGTGTTGGTTGCGGGTGCGATTTGGGCCCAACAAGCCCGCGCGGCGTGGTGGAACTGGGAAAGGGGCGACGTAGCCTCGCTGGTCGTCTTAGCCCTCGCGACGGCTTATCTGCACGCTCGTCACGGGCGTGGTTGGCGGGGGAACGGCGCCGCCGCGTTGGCGATTTTAACGTTCGCCGCGGCGGTGTGCGCGCTTTTCGCTGGCGCGATATTCAACGGCCAGCCTTTTTTAGGCCCTTAATCGATAGGACGTTAGACGCATGAAGATAAAGAAGAGAAAAGAGAAGGCTATACTGAAGCGGGCCAGGAGGCCGGCCGAGGCGGTGGCCGAAACCCGTTTTCGAAGAATTATAAAACCGGTAGTCAAGAGATGGAAGGTTATCGCGGCCGTAGCCGGCAGCGTTGCGATCGCCGGGACGGCAGTTGGCGGTTATGCCTGGTACCGCCGGGACCGAGAGGTGCGGGCCGCCCGGGCGTACGCCCACGTTCAGGAGAGGATCGCCGACGAGGTTAAAAAAGCCGCGGAGGCGGCGGGCGAGGAAGGGAAGTTGGACGAAGATGAGCTCGCGGCTAAGACGTCGGCTGAACTCGAGAACTTGGTAAATCGTTTCGGCGACACCGGGACCGGTCGGGCTGCTACGTACGAGTTGGCATCCCTCTACTTCGACCGTGGCGAGTACGAGGAAGCGCAGGAGCTGTTCGCTAAGGTTGAGGCGAAATCGTCGGGTTTGGAGGAAGTGCTGGCGGCCGTAGGCGTCGCGGACTGCGATAAGGCGTTGGGTAACTACGACGCGGCCATTTCGAAATACCGGCAAATATTCGATAACTACCGTGGTGAATTCCCGTCGGTGCCGGTAGCGATGGGCTTGGCCGAGTGTTATCGCGAAACCGGGAAGTTAGACGAAGCCGTAAAAACCTACCGGTACGTCCTCGACTATCATCGCCTTTCGCCGTACGCCGCGGAGGCGGAACGGGAGTTGAGGAAAACCGAGGCCGTGATCGCGGCGAAGCGCGGGCCGCTTTAACGGGCGCTACGGCCGCTCTCGTTGCCGGCGTCTTTAAGTACGAGCTCACCGGGTTTACGCTTGGGCTTTGAACGAGTTTTAAGAATATAGCGTTAAGCGCCAGGCCGTCGCGACGCTGCGGTTTGGAGAATTGCTTTACGTCGCCTCCGGCGGCGGTTTTTACGGATTATTGGCGGTTTAGGCTGCGGCGATGTTGACCCGGTGCGGTTCGTCATTTATAATATTAGCGGAATACTAGTTTGGGGTCAGCTTTCTGGTTAATCAGTGCAACGGTTAAGTAACGGAGTTGCCGTGGGCATTCTACAGATTTCGGCCAAGGGCCGGCGCCCCTTCATCGGAGGCCAGGCCGTTATCGAGGGCGTAATGTTCCGCTCGCCTCACGCGTACGCCGTCGCGGTGCGAAATCCGGCGGGGGAGATCGTAACGGAGGCCCGGGAGCACCTGTCAATTACCTCCAAATTACCGTGGAAGCTACCGGTTATCCGCGGCGCCGCGGCGTTGTACGAGTCTCTCGCGCTTGGGATTAAAGCACTTATGTTTTCCGCGGAAATCGCCGAACCCCCGAAGGAAGGTCAAGAAAGAAGAAAAGCTTCCTTTTGGGAAAAGGCGGGCGTCGTGGCGTTTTCGCTGGCATTCGGGTTGGTGCTCTTCGTCGGCGTGCCGTACGGTGCGGCGTACCTACTCAAAGAGCCGTTGGGCGTCACCACGGAAGGGGCGGTAATATTTAACCTGGTGGACGGATTGTTGCGTATAATCGTGTTTTTGGGATATCTATTGGCGATATCGATGCTCAAGGACGTCAGGAGGATGTTCGCCTACCACGGCGCCGAGCACAAGGTCATAAATACGTTCGAACACGGCCGCGAGCCCCGAGCGGAAAACGTTCCCGCGGCGAGCCGTTTCCACCCTCGTTGCGGGACGTCCTTTATAATCATATTGCTCCTGATTTTGATACTTTTCCATTCCGTCGTCTTCACGCTGCTTCCCGGCGACATTAACTTTATAACGAAGTTGTTGGTCCGGTTGGCGCTCATAATACCGATAGCGGGCGTGGCGTACGAGGTGATACGTTTGGGAAGTCGTTTCCCCGATAATAAGATAGTAAATGTTTTCCTCCTGCCCGGGATGCTTACGCAATTCCTGACCACGCGGGAGCCGGACGACGGTATGATCGAAGTGGCGCTATCGTCGTTTCGGCGGGTCGAAGAGGAGGAGGGCGGCGCCGTGGGAGGGCCGCGCGAAGCGGGGGATTGATTATGGCAGACCTCATGAAATCGTTGGAAATCGCCGAGGACGAGCTTATGCGAGTGAACGATAAGCTCGCCGACCCGGCGGTAGCCTCGGACCACAGACGCCTCGCGGAGTTGGGCCGGCGCCGCCGCGAGCTCGACGAGCTCGTCGCCGCAGGTAAACGTGTTCGCGAACTCGAGCGCGAGATCGCCGATACCCGCGCCATAATGGAAGGCGACGACGACCCGGCGATGAAGGACCTCGCGCGGGGCGAGCTCGAGGGGTTGAAGGTTGCCCTCGACGAAGCGGAACAAAATTTCCGGTTGCTCCTCCTGCCCAAGGACCCCAACGACGAACGAAACGTCATCGTCGAGGTTCGCGCCGGGACCGGCGGCGAGGAATCGGCGTTATTCGCGGCGGACCTACTCAAGATGTACCAGCGATATGCCGAACGCGCCGGGTGGCGCGTCGACGTCATGAACTCGCATCCGACCGGGATAGGCGGTTTCAAGGAGGTAATATTCGGCGTCGAAGGCCGCGGCGCGTACTCGCGCTTGAAGTACGAGTCCGGCGTGCACCGCGTCCAGCGTGTACCGGAGACCGAGAGCCAGGGCCGCATCCACACCTCCGCGGTTACGGTGGCGGTCCTGCCGGAGGCGGACGAAGTAGAGGTAGCGGTGGCGCCCGAGGATATACGCGTCGACGTCTTCCGTTCGACCGGCCCGGGCGGCCAGGGCGTAAACACTACCGATTCGGCGGTTCGAATCACCCACGTACCGACCGGTGTGGTAGCAACCTGCCAGGACGAGAGGTCCCAAATCAAGAACCGGGCCAAGGCGATGAAAATTTTACAAGCTCGTTTGCTCGCGAAAGCCCAGGAGGAAGCTGACGCGGAGAGGGCCGATAGGCGCCGGTCCATGGTGGGGACGGGCGACCGGTCCGAGCGTATACGGACCTATAACTTTCCCCAAAGCCGCGTGACTGACCACCGCGTAGCGTTAACCCTTTACCGCCTTCACAACGTCCTGGACGGCGATTTGGACGAGATAATAGATACGCTGGCTGCGGCCGAAAGCGAAAAATTGCTCGCCGCGGCGGAGTAAATATGACACCAACGCCTTACGTATCGTACGAAACGGCGCCCAAGACCGCCGGCCATCTCCGGGAGTGGGCCGAAGCCGAGTTGGCGCTGGCGGGGGTGCCGTCACCCGGAGCCGACGCCGCGGCGCTGACGGCATACGCGTACGGATGGGATGTTTGCGAGTTCGCCAAACACGTTCGGGATGTCGCGCCGGCGGCCGCCTTTGGGCGATTAGCGGATCTTACCCGCCGCCGCGGCGGCGGGGAGCCGCTCCAATTAATAATCGGCACGGCGCCCTTCGTGGGGTTGAGCTTGGCCGTCGCGCCGGGTGTGTTTATCCCGCGGCCCGAGACGGAGGGTTTGGCCTTATGGGCCGAGGAGTCCATCGTCGATACAGACGCGCCTGTAATCGTGGACCTTTTCGCCGGCGTTGGGCCGCTCGCTATCTATCTGGCGCGGCGCCGCGCCGACGCGCGCGTCGTCGCGGTGGAGGCCGACGAGAGCGCGGCTTCGCTACTTACGGATAACGCGTCGGCGTACGACGTACGCGTCGACGTGGTCGTCGGCGACATAAGGGACGAGGGGATTGCATCGCGGCTCCCGGCGGCCGACCTGGTCGTCGCCAACCCGCCGTACGTGGAGACGGCCGTAATTCCGACGCTGCCGGTGGAAGTCCGCGAATGGGAGCCGCGGGCGGCGTTGGACGGCGGCGTCGACGGCTTGGCATTCTACCCGGTTATCGCGGCGCTAGCCGCAAAGATATTAAGGGAAGGCGGCGTCGTAGCGGTAGAGATAGCGGAAAGCTGCGGCGAAGTTGTTTCCGACATATTAAGCACCGTCGGCGACGTGGAGGTAAGCCGAGACCTCGCCGGACGCGACAGGTACGTGCGCGCGCGAAAGGCGAGCGGTATTTAAGTAATGCGTCGTTTCATCCAACTCCTCGGTTTCGTCGCCGCGGCGTCGTCGTGCGTCGTCGGTTGCCGGCCCGGCGAAAGAAAGCTGGAGCGGGTCGAAGTTTACACGCAGTACCACGGCGTTACCTTCGTCGATAAATTCAAGATCTGGGCGACGGGGCCGGACGAATTGATCACCCGGGACGCCTTTTTCGAGGCGGATAACTACATCTACGACGGTTCCGCCGTTCGCTTAACGGCGCTCCGCGGCGAAACCGAAGCTTTCCAGTTGGTAGTAAACGCCGATTACGGCAACGTAAACGACGTCGAGTTGGAAGTTGGGCCGCTGGTAGGGCCCGGCGGAGCGCAGATCGGCGTCGACCGCATTTCTATATATTTCGAATACTATCTGACGGTGGAGAAGGCCAGCGACTACCGTGGCCGCGCGGGCGACGTTCCCGACGCGTTGCCGCCGCTCGGCGAACCGTTCGACCTCGCCAAAGCGCAAGCGCAACCGCTGTTCGTGTTGGTGGAAATCCCCGCCGACACGAAGGCGGGGAAATACGTCGGCTACATAACGGTGAAGGCAAAGACTGCCGAACCGCAGACGCTGAAGCTGGAAGTCGAGGTGCTCGCCGAAACGCTCGAGCCGTCGTTGCGTCCGCCCGCGTTCCTCGAGCCGGACTACCGCGCCGTCGCGGCGTGGGAAGAGCGTAGGCCGGAACTGCCGGTCAAGAAAGATAAGTTGGAACCGTATTTGGACTTACTCTCGAGCCGGGACGTTAGCCCCCTCGACGGGGGATACTCGCAGCGCCGCTTGACGACAAGCGCGAAGAGGGCCGCCGGGGATTGGGCCGAAGCGGCCCGCGCGACCGGTCCGACCTTCTTCTATTTGTCGCCCACGGCTGAGGACGAGAAACCGGAAGTCGACGAGATGGCCGAGGAGTATCGGACGCTATACGGCGCGTTCGGCGACGAGAAGCCGACGGCGCCGGTCATATGGGCGGCGTTCGACGGAGGTTCGCCTTCTCCGTTTAAGGAAGGGGCGCCTTCCGCGACGTGGTGGTTCGACTTGAGAAAAGCCGCGTCGGCGTGGCCTGGCGAACCCGCGTTGGCCGCGGCGACGTCGCCCTACCGCGGCGCGCCGGCGGCGTTGCTCGCGGGAGCGGTATCTTATTGGCTGCCTACGTTCCACGACGTGGCCGTTTGCCCCGAGCGTTATCAAAACTTACGCCGGGGGCATCAGTACTTCATCCGCGTCGACGGCTCGGGCGGCGACGTTCTGGACGGCCGACGCGCAGGTCCGAGGTTGATATCGTGGTACGGCTACCTCTGGGGCGCTGAGGGGTTAGCGGTGCTCGCGCCTCCCGCGGACGCCGTGCGGCCGAAGAACCCGTGGTTGGACGACCCTATGGCCGGGACGGCTGCGGCGTTCGGCAACGGCCTCGGGACGTGGTTCTATCCGGGAGGCCCCGCCGGCGTTGAAAAACCGGTATCGTCGGTTCGACTCGAGCTGCTTCGCCAGGGTTTAGAGGACTGGGCGCTTTTCAAAATGGTCGAGAAGAAACGGGGCCGCGATTACGTCCGGGAGCGGTTGCAATCGCTGCTACCGTACGCTGTGAACGACTTGGCCGACGTTTCGGCGCGTGACCTCGGTAATAACCAAATATTCGAAATGCGTCAGGCTTTGCTTGCGGAATTGGGCGGCGGCCCGCCGGCGGGGCGGCGGGCGGATGTGGCCGGGCGCGTTGCCGACGCGAAGGGTAATCCTATATACCACGCCCGCGTCGCGAGCGGTGCGTTCGCTACGTATACCGGCGAGGACGGTTCGTACTCGTTGCGGTTTAAAGATGGAAGGGGCGTTTTTGAGGTTTCGGCCCCGGGTTTCAGGAGCGGGGAAACGCGGGGTGGCGGCGTAACGCTCTATCGACGTTTGAAGGGCTTGTTGCCCTTGTTCGATTTCGAGGCGGGGATCGACGCCGCGTTTTGGTTGAGTGGCGACCAAAGCGACGCGCTGGCGGTATCGGAGGAACTCGACGTCGTACACGAGGGTAAGGTCGCGCTCGCGGCGGAATTCCCCGTCGGCCGGATAGGTCGTATAGTGAACTTATACCCCCGCCTCAAGGATTTTTCGAAACACCACCGCCTTGAATTCGGCGCTTACAATCCCAACGATTTCATAGTGGATATATGGCTGCTCCTTTTAGACGATGAGACGCTGGACATCGATCGACAGTTCCGACGCCGTATTTCGCTCAGGCCGCGCGCGTGGACACGCGTCTCGTTCCGGATTAAGAACTTGCCTCGGTCCGGCGAACCCAGGTTCGAGATTAAGCGGGATGGCTCGTGCGTCGTTAAAGGGGCCTACCGCCCCGACCTGACCCGTATCGTGGGGGTCGGTTTCGAGGCCGACGGCCTCGTGGCGTATGGCGGAAGAGTAGACGCTGAGTCTTATAAGATCATAATCGATGACGTGAAACTCATAGTTTTCGAGTAGTTGGGTTGCGGTATGCGCGTCGTACTCGCTACCAGTAACGCCGGTAAGCTCGCGGAGGTATTGGCGATAGTCGGCCCGGCCGCGGACGTCGCGGCGCTGGAGGCGTTGGCTGGAATTGAGCTACCGCCCGAGGATGGTGATACGTACGAGGAAAACGCGCTTGTGAAGGGGCGCGCCGTAACGCGGGCCGCGGGCGTCCCGGCGTTGGCCGACGACTCGGGATTGGAAGTAGACGCTTTGGGAGGCGCACCGGGCGTGCGCTCGAGCCGGTACGCGGGGCCGGCGTGCGACCCGGTAGCCAATAACGATAAATTGCTGCGCGAACTCGACGGCGTGCCGGCGCGTGCAAGGGGAGCGCGGTTCGTTTGCGTCGCCGCCTTGGTAATCCCCGACGGCCGGGAATGGCTTGCGCGCGGCGAGGTCGAAGGGCGAATAGCGGACGGCTCCCGCGGAACCGGCGGGTTCGGCTACGATCCGTTATTTATCCCGGCGGGTTACGAATGTACGTTTGCCGAGATGACGTCCGAGGAGAAGAACGAGATTAGCCACCGAACGCGTGCGTTCCAAGCGATAAAAACGTTCCTAGAGGAAATATAACTCCCCGGGTTAGCGAAGTTATTACGGGAGGTAGAAATGAAAGTGGTTATACCGGTAGCGGGCCAAGGCACCCGCCTGCGCCCCCATACCCATACCGTTCCGAAGGCGATGCTGCACGTCGCCGGGAAGACTATAATCGAATATATTTTGGACGAGATCTCTTCGGTTGAACCCGACGAGTACGTCTTTATTATAGGCTACCTCGGCGATAAGCTCAGGGCTTTCCTTGAGAAAAAAATACAAAAGCCGCTCCGCTTCGTCGTTCAGAAGGAGACACTCGGCATCGCGCACGCGCTACGCGAAGCGCGGGATTACTTGGACGACGGGCCCTTCCTCATCGTACTGGGAGATACTATTTTCCAGGCTGACTTGCCCCGAATCGTGAAGAAGGGTGTTTCGGCCCTCGGCGTGCGCGTCGTGGACGACCCGCGACGCTTCGGCGTCGTCGTGCTCGACGGCGAGCGCGTGATAAAGCTCGTGGAGAAGCCCCAGACACCGATTTCCACGTTGGCCATCGCGGGTGTTTATTACATAAGCGACCCCGAATTACTGGTGAAGAGTATAGATCGCATCGTCGAGGAAGATATCAAGACGCGGGGCGAGTACCAACTTACCGACGCCCTACAGTTGATGGTCGACGCCGGCCACGAGATAGAGACTTTCCCTATCGAGGGGTGGTACGACTGCGGCGAGCCGGCCGCTTTGCTCGAGACCAACAGGTCCCTTTTGGCGCGGGTTGAGGAAGTGCCGAAGAGACCGGGGTCCATTATTATACCGCCGGTATGGATAGACGAGAGTGCTGCTATCCAGAACTCGATAATCGGGCCTAACGTGTCGGTAGCGGGAGGCGCCATATTGAAAGATTCCATCGTCCGGGACAGCATCGTGAGCGAGTACGCGGCGGTCGAGAACCTTATCCTCCAAAGCTCCATTATCGGTGACCGCGCGACGGCCCATGGCAAGCCGGCGTCGCTGAGCGTCGGTGATTCGTCCCAAGTTGAGTTGACGTAAGCAGACGTTTAAACCGGCGGGCTCTTGTCGCCGTCCAATAGGAAAACCCGCGTTCCGCGCAGAGCGAGGGAGAAATAATGAGGTGACCGTCGTGATGGCGAGAGAAGCACGTAATAAGTTCGTACGATACGGCGCAGCCGCGTCGGCTTTACTGTTCGCGTTCGTCGCGAGTTTGAGTTGCCGGGTTACCGAAAGCGAGACGAACCTGTGGCTTTCGTCTGAAAGCGTTTTTTACCCCGGCGACCGAGTTACCGTGGAGCTGCAGAGCCACGGCGTCGACGAAGTCGATATGGCCGTTTACTCCCTCGACCTCGAGGCCGCGGCGGAGAGTCCCGATTTAGATTTGCATTCTCTCTCGGGCGTTGACTTCGCCGGTGCCGAGTCTCTGGCGACTTGGAGAGAGGATATAGACCGCGGTTATTATTGGGATTACCGAGATGTCGACGTGCCCGTAAAAGAAGAGGGGGCGTACGTCGTAACCGCTTCGGCCGGAGGAGAGGTGGCGGCGGTGCTCGTAGTTGTAAATAGCATCGCTCTAGCGGTTAAAACCGACAACGACACCCTCATGGTGTACGCCGCGGAGAGGATGTCCGGCGAGCCCGTCGAGGGCGTGGAAATATTGACGGTTCCCAAAGTGGCGGACGAGCTTTATACCGACGCCGACGGCCTGGCGATCAAGGACGGGATAATTTTACCGGAAGAAGGATCGAGTTTTCTGGTTCTCGGCCGGAAGGGGAAGGGCGTTACGCCGTGCGAATCGTACTTCGGTTATTATTCCCCCGAGCGATACAAGGGGTATACCTATACCGACCGACCTGTGTATCGGCCTAATCAGACGGTGCGTATGAAGGGGATACTCCGTCGTTACGTGGGTGAGGAGTACCGCAACCTTCCCGGCGAGAAGGTAACCGTCGAGGTCGACGCGCCGTCGGGGGACACGGCTTTCAAGGCCGAGTTGACGACGTCGACGTTCGGCTCTTTCGCCGCCGAGTTCACGCTGGGCGAAGAGCCGCCGCTGGGCCGGTACCATATAAACACCCGATTCCGCGACCAGCAATTCACGTCGTATTTCGACGTCGAGGAGTACCGTAAGCCGGAGTACGAGGTGACGGTGACGACGCACAAGGATTACTACTTGGCCGGCGATATATTGACCTTCGACGTTACCGGGCGTTACTACTTTGGCGAGCCCGTCGCCCGGGCGGACGTGGATTACACTATCTATCGCCGGGCTAAATATTATTACGGGTGGCGCTCCTATCGCTACAGTTGGTATTACGACTTCGACGACTACTACGACTATTACGGCTGGGAGTACGTCGCCGACGGCGAGGGCCAACTCGACGACGACGGCCATTATCGTGGAACTTTGGCCGTCGAGGCCGAGCTCTCGTACGATTACGATTACCGCGTCGACGCGGTGATGACCGACGCCAGCCGGCGCGAGGTTACGGGCTCGGCCACTGCGCCGGTATGGCGCGCGGGTTTAGCTCTTAACGTTTATCTAGATAAATATTTCTACGAACCGGGCGACGCGGCCTTCATCACTTTCCAAAGCCGCGACCCGCTCGGCCGGCCGCACCCCACCGACGTCTTGTTCGAGATTACCACCCGGCGGTGGGAGGAAAGCGAAGTTACTAAACGCGGCAAATGGGTGGAAGAGACAATTGCGAAAGACGAACTCGGCGTAGGGCCGAGCGGCGAGAGCCGCTACCGCTTCGTGCCGGACGAAGTCGGCTACTACACGGTAAAGGCCACGGCTTACGACGACGCCGGCAACGACGTCGACTATACGGTAGCGTTTTACGTCGCCGACGAAAGTTATTATCACTCCTATTACTCGGGGTCGGGCGTTACGCTGACGCTGGATAAGGAGTCGTACGCGCCGGGCGACGTCGCGCTCGCGATGGTCCAGACGGATAAGCCGGGCAGCGGCGTCTTATTGACGGTAGAGGGTGATGAGTTGTACCACGCCCGGGTCGTCCGGCCCGAGGGCGATACGACGTTGGTCGAGATCCCGATAGAGCGCCGCTTCGCACCCAACGTTTACCTTAACGCGTATATGGTCGCGGACGACTCGTTCACGAGCGCGCAGCGTGACGTCGTCGTACCGCCCGAGGACCGTTTTTTAAATATCGAAATAGCGCCCAATAAGGATACGTATAAACCGCGAGAAACGGCGACGTTCTCGGTTCGGGCGACGGATTGGCTCGGCGCGCCGGTGGCCGCGGAGGTATCGCTCGGCGTCGCGGACGAATCGGTATACGCTATCAAACCCGAGGCGGCCCCTGACATCAGGCAATTCTTCTATGATCGCCGCGGCAATTACGTCTCTAGCAATATGTCGTTCTACTTCTCGTCGTACGGGTACGGGTACGCCGAGGGGGAAGGTCTAGGCGGCGCGTTAATGGACGAGATGACTTTGGGAGAGGCGTCGGACCGGGCCGCGCCGATGGCGAAGAAAGCCGGGAAGTTCAAGGACGGCAACGGCTACGTCGAGCCGGTGATCCGGGCGTACTTTCCGGACACGGCCTTCTGGGGGCCGCAGCTTGTGACCGACGAGGAAGGCAAAGCGACGGTCGACTTCGCGATGCCGGACAGTCTGACCACCTGGCGTGCGACGGCGCGCGCCGTAACGACGGATACCCTCGTCGGCGCGGCGACGAAGAAAGTGATCGCGCGTAAGAACCTTCTCGTTCGCCTCGAGATGCCGCGGACGCTGACGCAGTGGGACGACGTAGTGATATCGGGCGTCGTACATAATTATTTACCGTCGGCGCAGCGCGTCAAAGCCGAGCTTCGCGCGGGCCCGGAAATCAAGATTAAGGGTGCGACGTCTAAATTCGTTACGATAGCGGCGGGCGGCGAGGCGCGGGTCGATTGGCGCTGCTTCGTCGAGGGCGTCGGCGAGACGACGTTCACGGCGACGTCGTTGACGCGCGTCGAGTCCGACGCGATGGAGTTGAGAGTCCCGATATTACCGCACGGCTTAGAATACAACGTGGCGTCGGCGCGGGCTGAGAACGCGACGTTCGCGGAAACCGTCGTAGTCCCGGACGACGCCGTTGCCGGCGCGACGGTGTTGGAGATTTCGGTCGCGCCGTCGCTGGCCGGGACGATGCTCGATGCTCTCGAATACCTTGCCGGTTACCCGTACGGCTGCGTCGAGCAGACGATGAGTCGCTTTTTACCGACGGTGTACGTCGCTCAAACGCTGCAGAAACTCGGCCTTGAGAACGACGAGCTCGACGCCGAGTTGCCGAAGATGGTCAAGGCCGGCGTCGAGAGGTTGTACAATTTCCAACACGGCGACGGCGGCTGGGGTTGGTGGACCGACGACGAGACCCATCCGTTCATGACGACGTACGTTTGCTACGGTCTGCTCAAAGCGCGGGAGGCCGACTTCGACGTACGCGACGACGTGCTGCGTCGGGGCCTCGATTCTTTGGCGGACCAACTGAACGGCGTAAAGAAAGACGAGCGCTCGACGTACTTATACATGTTGTACGTATTGGCGGAGGCGGGCCGGGACGACGGCAAAGCCGAGCTCGTCGACGCGTTTAGAAAACGCGACGATTACGACGCGTACGAGCTCTCGCTGCTGGCGCTCGCGTTAGCGAAGAGGGAAGAGACGGCGGAAGCGCAAACCGTAATCGAGGACCTCGACGAATTGGCCGTAAAAGAGGGTGGCTTCGTTCACTTCACGGGCGTCGGCGAATGGCATTATAGTTGGCAAGACAGTCCCATACAGACGACCGCTACGGCGCTTCGGGCCATCGTCGCGACGCGGGGAACCGACGACGAGAACTTGGAGGGTATAGCGCGTTGGCTATCGCTCAAGCGGCGTGGCAACTACTGGCGCAGCACGCAGGAAACGGCGGCCGTCGTCTTCGCGCTGAGCGATTACCTGGCGGCGACGCGGGAGCTCGAGGGCGACTACGTCGCGCGCGTTATCGTCAACGGCGCCGAGGTGGTCTCGCTTGCCGTCACTCCCGGGAACGTGGCTTCGGCCAAACTGCACCTCTACCTCAAGGATAAGGACGGCGCGGTCCAACCGGGTGCCAACGACGTCCGCGTGGAAGTCGACGGCGTCGGGAAAGTGTATTATTCGACGTTGTTGACGTATTTCAAACAAGAAGACGAGATCATGCCCGTCGACGAGGGTTTCGTCGTGAGCCGGAAATATTACCGTTTGGCCAAAGGCGGCACCGAAGCCGTAGAGGGCATACCGGATATCGTACGTTCGGGCGACAGGTTCCGCGTAGACGTCACTTTTACGGTCGAGAACCCGATGGAATACGTCATCCTCGAGGATTACTTCCCGTCCGGTTTCGAAGTGGATGAAGACGTACTGGAAAGTGACTACTACTACGACTGGTACTGGGGTAATTTCCATCGTGAACGCCGCGACGAGAAGATGGCGTTCTTCTTCACGGAGCTCTCGCCCGGCGATTACACCGTCTCGTACGTAATGCACGCCGAGCAGCCCGGCAAACACCTGGCGCTGCCGGCGCGAGCGTCGTTGATGTACGCGCCGGAGGTTTGGGGCAGCTCACGGGAGGCGTCGTTCGACGTGGCATTGGAAGCGCTCGAGTAGGCGGTTTCGTTAAGGCGATACCGCTAGGCCGGCGCGCGCGAGCCGGCTTTTATTTCGGGAACGTCGTACCTGTATGTTAATATCCCGTCGAAGGTTAATATCGTGCCGAAAACTAGCGACTAACCGCGTGAGCCGGCGGAGACGGAAAAATGCGTTTAGATTATGCGTTCTGGCCTGACGTCGAGAATTATCTCAAAAAGGACGATCGTCTATTGTTGCCGGCCGGGTCCGTCGAGCAACACGGCCCGGCGGTAGCGACGGGCATCGACTACATAATCGCCGCGGCCGTTGCGGAAGCCGCGGCCGAAAGGCTCGGCGTTTACGTAACGCCGCCGCTCTGTTATGGTATGTCGCTCCACCACGCCGCCTTTCCGGGGACGGCGAGCCTTAAGCCGTCGAGTTATCTTCATATGGCGGCCGATTTGCTTGGCTTTCTGGTAGGCCAGGGCTTCGGACGTATCGTCGTCGTGAACGGCCACGGCGGCAACGTGCCCACGCTCAAGGCCGCCGCGGCCGAAGCCGCGTACGAGCGTGACGGCGCCCGCATCTTAATACATAATTGGTACGACGCGGCCGGAGTCGAAAAACGTATCGACGAAGCCTTCGGCGCCAAGGAGGGGAGCCACGTAACGCCCGCGGAGGTTTCGATTCTAATGTATTTGCGGCCTGAGCTCGTAGGCGACGTGGCGGACGTGAAGCAGACCGAGCCGGGCCTTATCACATGGCAGCCGGGCCGATCTGACATCAGGGACCGTTATCCTCAGGGGGCTATTGGCTCGGACCCGAGTTTAGCTTCGCCTGAAGTGGGGAAGGAACTTTACGAGCTTGCGGTGGACGGCGTGGCCAAGGTCGTGGCGGATTTCTAGCGGCGCGGTAGATTATTAATTTAATAGCCGGTCTTGCGGCCGGTTCTTTTTTTAGCCAGAACTCCCTTTAGATATTTCCCCGTAAAAGAATTTCTTTTCCGGGCGACCTCTTCCGGCGTACCAGCCGCGACCAGGTGGCCGCCGCCGTCGCCGCCCGCCGGGCCCAAGTCGATTATGTGGTCGGCATTCTTGATGACGTCCAGGTTGTGTTCGATGACGATTACGGTGTTGCCGGCGTCGACCAGCCGTTGTAAGACCGCCAGCAGTTTCTTCACGTCGTCGAAGTGTAAGCCCGTGGTAGGCTCGTCCAAGAAGTAAATCGTTCGGCCGGTGGCGCGCTTGGCGAGCTCGCGGCTGAGCTTTACGCGTTGGGCCTCTCCTCCGGACAGGGTAGGGGCCGGCTGGCCGAGCTCGACGTAGCCGAGGCCGACGTCGTACAGCGTCTGTAAAATCTTTTTAATCCTCGGATGCGCGTCGAAGAAGGCGAGCGCCTCTTCCACCGTCATCGCCAGGACGTCGGCTACGTTCTTACCTTTGTATTTGATTTCCAACGTCTCGCGGTTATACCTTTTCCCTTTGCAGACCTCGCAGGGTATATAAACGTCCGGCAGGAAGTGCATCTCGACCTTTATGATGCCGTCGCCGTCGCAGGCGTCGCAGCGGCCGCCGCGCACGTTGAACGAGAAACGCCCCGGTTTGTAACCCCTCGCCCTCGATTCCGGGAGCTCGCCGAAGAGTCGTCTTATGGGGTCGAAGACTTTGGTATATGTCGCCGGGTTTGACCGGGGTGTTCGGCCTATCGGCTGCTGGTCGATCTCGATTACTTTGTCGAAGTGGTCCAGGCCGTCGACGTCGTCGAAGGCGCCGGGCCGCACCGGCGACCGGTAGAGACGTCTTTTCAGGACGGGGTAAAGCGTTTCGGATATGAGGGAGGATTTTCCGGAGCCCGAAACGCCGGTGACGCATATAAACGTCCCGAGCGGGAAAGCCACGTCGATGTCTTTGAGGTTGTTGTGGCGGGCTCCCCGCAGCGTAAGCGCCGCGCCGTTGCCGGGGCGACGGCCGGCGGGGGTCGGGACGTACGCGTCGCCGCGCAGGTAACGGCCCGTCAGAGATTTCCTCGATTTCTCGAGCCGGGCGGGCGGGCCGGAAGCCACGACCCGGCCGCCGTGAATGCCGGCGCCCGGGCCGAGGTCGATTACGTGGTCGGCGGCGCGTATCGTCTGCTCGTCGTGTTCGACGACGATGACGGTATTGCCTAGGTCGCGGAGGGAATACAGCGTTTTCAGAAGGCGTTCGTTGTCGCGTTTGTGAAGGCCGATGGTAGGTTCGTCCAAGATGTAGGTTACGCCGACAAGGCCGGAACCTACTTGCGTCGCCAGGCGTATGCGCTGTGCCTCGCCGCCGGAAAGCGTGGGCGCCGCGCGCTCGAGTGTTAAGTATTCCAGGCCGACGTTGGCGAGGAAGCCGAGGCGGGCGACGAGTTCCTTTAGAATCTCTTTGGCGATGACGGCTTTGTTGCCGGCGAGCTCGACGTTTCTGAAGAAGCGGAGCGCTTCGGTGACGGAAAGGTAGCATACGTCGGCGATGTTTTTATCGCCTACGGTCACGGCCAGGGCCTCCGGCCGCAAGCGGGCGCCGCCACAAGCGGGACAAGGGTCCTTGCGAAAGAACCGGCCGTAATAGAATTCGCGGGCCTCTTCGGATTGCGTGTCGCGGTATAGCCGTTTCAAGCGGGGTATGACGCCCTCTATCTCGTGTACGAACTGGTAAACGCGGCCGTCGCGTTCGTACCGCATGCGGAACTGGCGCCCCTCGCTGCCGTAGAGCAAGACTTCGCGGACCGGTTCCGGTAATTTCCGCCAGGGGGTGTCCAGGTCGAAGCGCAATCGTCGGGCCAGGTTTTCGAGGTATTGCCAGACGTACGAGTCAGGGTCCCGTCGGTAGGGAAGGACCGCGCCTTCGTTAAGCGAAAGGTCGTCGTCCGGCACGACCAGTTCTTCGTCTACCTCGAGGGTGAAGCCGAGGCCGCCGCAGCTCGGGCACATACCATACGGGCTGTTGAACGAAAACAGGCGCGGGCTTATCTCGGGGTACGAGATGTTGCAATCGGAACAAGCGAAGTGTTTGCTGAGGACGCGATCGTCGAATCCCTTTTCGCGGAATATCCTGGCGAGCGCAACGCCTTCGCCGAGCTCGAGCGCGGTCTCGAGCGAATCAGCCAACCGCCTGGCGAGTTGCTTCTTCATGACCAGGCGGTCGACGACGGCATATATGGTATGCTTCTTATTCTTTTCCAACTTAATTTCGTCTTCCAATTCGTACTCGCCGCCGTCGACGATAACGCGCGCGAACCCCTCGCGCCGCAGCCGTTCGAATTCGTTTTTGTGTTGGCCTTTGCGGCCCACCACGACCGGTGCCATGAGGTAGAGTTTCGTCCCGGCCGCGAGCTTCACCAGTTCGTCCACCATTTGCTCCGGGGCTTGAGCCGCGATGGGTTTGCCGCATTTATAACAGTGGGGGTCGCCGGCGCGGGCGTAGAGGAGGCGGAGGTAGTCGTGGATTTCGGTAACGGTAGCGACGGTTGAACGCGGGTTCTTGCTGGCGGACTTTTGTTCGATGGCTATGGCGGGCGAAAGGCCTTCGATGTATTCGACTTCCGGCTTATCCATCTGGCCGAGGAATTGCCGGGCGTACGCGGATAGCGATTCTACGTATCGCCGCTGCCCCTCGGCGTATAACGTGTCGAAGGCGAGCGTAGACTTACCGGAACCCGAAACGCCGGTTATGACGACGAGCTGGTCGCGCGGGATCTTGACGTCGACGTTCTTGAGGTTATGAGCCGCGGCACCTTTGATGAGGATGTATTTTTTCGCCGCCATGGGGGTTGGTGTGAAAAAGGGGCATAGCGAGCTATGCCCCGGGGACCGCTTTTAATCCGCTTTTACCAGGTGGGTATGGGGATAATGTGCATATCCGCTACGTTGATGCCTTTTTTCTTCTCGCCGGAGGCGACCGAGACGGGTGCGGGATACCAGAGTCTGGTCGTCTCGCTGTACCTTCCGTAGTAACCTATCGGGTCTACGCCCGGCGTGTACGTCGTATCGCCGTTTTTGTCTTTTACCGCTACGACGTAGTAATTCTTGTTGGGTTCCACGAGCAGGATAGTATAGTTCCCCTGGGCGTTTGTTACCGACCCGTTACCGAGCGGCGCCTCGCCAGCCAGCATTTTACCCTCTTCGAGTAGGAGGACAAAAGCACCCGGCACGTTTTGGCCGTCGTCTTTGACGTTGCCTTCGATGCTACCTTTCTCCAGCACCTCCTCGCACGCGAGCAGCGAGAGCGCGAAGGCAACCGCGGCTAGTATAACCCACCAACGTTTCACGTTAGTTCCTCCTTTTATTTAATATTAACATAAAACCGCGGTTTCGGCAACAAGGCGCCGCGTACGCCATTTAGGATTTTCGGTTAGTCCCGGCCGCCGTAGTCGGGGCGCGGTCTATTGCCCCGCGGGTGTTGCCGCCGTTCCATCGACGGTAAGCGCCGGTTCCGCTTTTTTGCCGTGGAGGCGGTTTTCCGCTAACGTCAGGAGCTCGTTCGCCGATTCAACCTCTACGGCCGTAGCGAATTCGTCGCTCTCCGTTAGGTAAACGAGCTTTTGGGCATAAGCGTGGGCGGTTTCATAATCGCCGAGGTCGTACCACAACAGCGTTAGCCGCCTGATGGGGGGCCGATACTTCGGCGCAAGTTTTATCGCCGTCTCGAGCGACGGGACCGCTTCTTCGATGCGGCCCAGCTTCTCGAGGACGACCGCCCGGTTGTACCACACGATCTCGTTCGTAGGCCGGAGCTCGAGGGCCTTGGCGTATTGTTCCAGGGCTTTCTGGTACCAGCCCTTACGGCGGTACAATAAACCTAAGTTAGCGTACGGTTCGTCGTAAGCCGGCGCAAGGGAAATCGCCGCCAGGTAAGACTCGTGGGCGTCGGCTGCCCGTCCGAGGGAGTAATAGGCTACGCCGGCTTCGTTGCGTATCCGGGGATTGCTTTGGTAAACGGGCAGGCCGGCGTAAGTTGTCCGGCGGCTTTCGGGCGTTTCCGTCGCCGCTTTACCGGTCCGGCGTTCTTCCGCGCGGGCCGCGGCGGCGCGGGCCGCTTCGGCCGCGGTAATAACCGAGGCCGGCGTTCCCAAAGCGACCTCGGCCAGCTCGGTTACGTCCGCGTAACGGCCGTCGGCGTTGCCCTCGGCCATAACGGCGGCCAGCTTTGCGGGCGCGATTTCGCCTGCCTCGACGTCGCGTTTAAGGGCGGTTAAATCGTCGAGCGAGCTCTTAGCGACTTCGGGTTCGGGGGGGAGTGTCCCCTCGACGGAAGGCCGGGCATCTTCGCGGCCTACGGCCAAGGCCGCGCCGGAAACCAAAGCCACCGCCGCGGCCATATAGGTGAGCGAGCGCATAGCGTATTTTGGCGGAGGAGGGATTCGAACCCACGACAACGCGGATATGAGCCGCGTGCTCTAACCGACTGAGCTACTCCGCCGACGTTTATAATATAACGACTAGAAGTAGCGTTAGCAAGGGAAAAATAGCGATTTGCGGCGCGCTCGCGGCGGCGGCCTGGACTCGGCGCGGTCTGATTCGAACGGCGGTCGGGAAATAACGAAGCCGGCCTTCGCGGCCGGCTTCAAATAAATCGCTCTAGCAGTTCGTTAGTACATTCCGCCCATACCGCCGGGGGGCGCGGGGGGTGCTTTTTCATCTTCGGGTTTTTCCGTCACCAGCGCTTCGGTAGTCAGCAGTAGGCCCGTGATGGACGCGGCGTGCTGGAGGGCGAGACGGACGACCTTGGTCGGGTCTATAATGCCGGCGGCTACCAGGTCTTCGTATTGGTTAGTTTCGGCGTTGAAACCGAAGTTAAAGTCGTCGGCGTCTTTCACTTTTTGGACGACGAGCGAACCCTCTTCGCCAGAGTTGTCGGCAATCTGGCGGAGGGGGGATTGGAGGGCTTTGCGGACTATGTCGGCGCCTATTTTCTCTTCGCCTTCAAGCTTGAGGTGGTCGAGTGCGTTCATAACGCGTACAAAAATGACGCCGCCGCCGGGGACTATACCCTCTTCAACCGCGGCCCGCGTGGCGCTCAACGCGTCTTCGACCCGGGCTTTCTTCTCTTTCATTTCGGTCTCGGTCGCGGCGCCCACGCTTATTACGGCGACGCCGCCGGCGATTTTGGCGAGACGTTCTTGGAGTTTTTCGCGGTCGTAGTCTGACGTGGTATCGTCGATTTGGCGCTTTATTTGCGCGATCCGGCCCTTAATGGCGTCGTCCGAGCCGGCGCCGCCCACGATCGTCGTGTCGTCTTTGTCGATTTTGACCTGCTTCGCCGAGCCTAGGTCCTCCATCTGGATGTTCTCGAGCTTGATGCCCAGGTCTTCTGTTATCGCGCGGCCGTCGGTCAGCACGGCGATATCCTCGATCATGGCTTTGCGGCGTTCGCCGAACCCGGGGGCTTTGACCGCGGCGCATTTGAAGATGCCGCGTATCTTGTTGACGACGAGTGTCGCCAGCGCTTCGCCCTCGACGTCCTCGGCTATGACCAGGAGCGGTTTACCCGTTTTCGCGATGGTTTCGAGGAGCGGCAAGAGGTCGCGGAGCGCGCTTATTTTCTTTTCGAAGATGAGGATTTGCGGTTCATCGAGCACGCATTCCATCTTCTCGGCGTCGGTAATGAAGTAGGGTGAGAGGTAGCCACGGTCGAACTGCATACCTTCGACGACCTCGAGGGTGGTTTCCATTCCCTTGGCTTCTTCGACGGTGATGACGCCGTCCTTGCCTACCTTGTCCATCGCGCCCGCGATGAGGTTGCCGATGGTGGGGTCGCTATTAGCCGATATTGTACCTACGGCGGCGATCTCCTTTGATTCTTTGACGTCGTCGGAGGTTTCCTTGAACTTATCGACCACGGCCTCTACCGCGGCGTCTATCCCGCGCTTTATAGCCATAGGGTTGGCGCCGGCCGTGACCATTTTCAGACCCTCGTCGAAGATGGCTTCGGCCAAGACGGTGGCCGTCGTGGTACCGTCTCCCGCCATGTCGGAGGTCTTGGAGGCGACCTCCCGGACCATTTGGGCGCCCATATTCTCGAAAGGGTCTTCGAGCTCGATCTCTTTGGCGACGGTTACGCCGTCTTTGGTGATAACCGGGCTCCCGAATTTCTTATCGAGGATGACGGTCCTGCCTTTCGGGCCCAGCGTTACTTTAACGGCGCGGGCGAGTTTCTTTACGCCCTTCTGAATAGCCGCGCGGGCTTCTACGCCGTACTCTAGCTGTTTTGCCATTAACGGACCCTCCTAAAGGGTGTTATTTCGAGGATTACTTCTTTCCGGGTTTTTTATCGGGTTTGCCTTCTTCGATGATGGCGAGGACGTCCTCCTCGCGCATTATGAGGTATTCGTCGTCGTCTATGGTAACTTCGCTGCCGGCGTACTTACCGAACAAGATGTTGTCGCCGACTTGTACGTCGAGCGGTACGCGCTTGCCGTCCTCGTCCAAGCGCCCCAGGCCTACGGCTATAACTTCGCCGCGCTGGGGTTTTTCTTTGGCGGTATCAGGGATTATAATGCCGCCTTTAATTACTTCTTCTTCCTCAAGCCGCTCGACGAGGATGCGGTCTCCCAACGGACGGACTTTGATCATAAGATGGGGTCCTTTCTATAATAAGGGTGGTGAGATTATAGGGATATGCGGTGTCAGGGGAAATACGTTATAATTAAGTCGCAAATAATGTGCCAAAAATACTTCACCTAGAAACGTATTATTTTCAGGCGATTGCGGCGTAGACAGCAGTGTCCTTATTTGTCAAATTGGCGGTTTTATTACTTGTTGCGCCAAAATGGCGCAGTAAGCCCGGAGTGGGTGGTCCGCGTTTCTAAACCTATTGTACGTATCCTAAAGCTTTCAGGTCGGCGCGGTCGCCGAACAGCTCCGCTTCGTCAACGCCGCTTTCGCGGAAGTCGACGTGGTCCCGGACCCATGCGGCGATCTGGTCCTTTAGTTCCTCACCTACAGCGTCGAGCGGTAGGGGACTTTGTTCGCCGGGGTCGGTGGCTAAATCGAAATATTCGTACGTTGTTTCGCCGGCCTTGATTTTCTGGATGATTTTTTTGTCACCTTTGACCAGGGTAGCGAGGAAGGGCCCGTCGGGGTGCCAGAGCGTCGAATATACGTCGCGCTCTTCCGGTACGCGGCCCGTTATTAAATCCGTTCGGCCCTCCATTGTGGGAGGTATATCCAGGCCGACGTATGTGAGCGTCGACGGCGCTACGTCTATCAGGCTTATCGGCGCCGAGACGTGCGGGGCGGTCGGGCGCCCGCGATCATCTTTCGGTAGCGAGATTATTAACGGGACGCGGATTACCTCGTCGTATAACGTCTTGCGATGTTCGAATTGGCCGTGTTCGACGAATTCCTCGCCGTGGTCGGAGCTTATGATTACCAGCACGTTGGGGCGAGCGGCCAGCTCGGTTAAAAGGCGGGCGACGTACGCGTCGGTAGTTTTTACTTCGTAATCGTACAACGCTTTTATCGTCGCCACGTTTTTAGCGTCCAATTTTCCCCGGTCAGTACCGTAGGCCGTTTTGTTTAATAAGTTGGGCGCGTTTTCTCGAAGGACGGCGTCGGTCGGTTGGTACGGGTAATGGGGGTCCAAGTAATGAACCCAGACGAACTTGGGCCTACGCGATTTTTTGCGTATAACGGCGAGCGTTTTCTCCGTTAAGCGGCGGCTCGTTCGGCCCGGGTTTTCCGGCTTGAACGCGCTCCCCCTCATAGCGAAGTACCACGCCGTATCGTAGAAATGGACGGCGGCGAGGAGAGGGTTAAAGTCGGCGTAGTCGTAGTGCGCGAAGCCGCGGTGGAGCAGGCGAACCGTATCGAGGTAGGGGTTGCCGAGGACGGCGTACGTATCGTAGCCGTGCTCCCACATAACCTGAGCCCACGTCGTTCGGAGGTTTTCTTTATATTCCATACTGTTGGGGCGGGTAACGTTGTACGAGCCCGTCAACGCCCCGGCGAAGGATTGGAGCGTGCACGGGGCCGTCGAGCGCGCTCGGCTGAAGATGACGCCGTCGCGTTCCGCGAACGCCAAGATCGCGGGGGAAAATTCGGCGTTGAACGCGTCGGCGCGCCAGGCGTCCAGCGTTATGAAGACGACGTCCGGCAACTCGGCAGGCGCGGGCCGAAACCACGAGCGGTAATATTTTACGCCGTGCGAGGTCACGGCCAGGACGAGACCCGCCGCTAAGATGAACCGGCCAACGGTTCTTAATACTACCTTACCCCGGCCCAAGCGCCGCCAAACGCGAACGGACAAAAAGAGCAGGGCGGTGGTTATCAATAATGTGGGGCCGCTAATGAGCGCTGGAAACGCGAGCCCTGCTTTAACCTTTACGCCCAGCCGCTCGTACAGGACGTACATCGCCACGACGTCCAAATTAACCCACGCGGCTACCGCGGCCAGGCCGACTAATGCTTGCAAACCGACGGCTGTCGGCGTTAAGCTGCGACGGCGTAGCCGGCGGAAGAGTTTTACTCCCAGCGCGAACGCGACCCAAAGGAGGCAAGAGGCCAAGCCGTAAAAGATGATGCGACCGTTGAGGGCGTCCGCGAAACTCTGATTGTAGTAGAAGCCGGTGGCGAACAAGCCGCGGTGGATTAACGTCTCGGCGAGGGCCCAGTAGAAGCCGATGCCGACAGCCGCCGCCAGCCATCCGACCAGGCCGGCGCCTCTCGCGAAATTGTTCCGTGTCCGGTTTTTTAATGCCATATTAACGTTCGGGCGGGGCAGTTACATATAACCCAAGGCCCTGAGGTCCGCCCGGTCGCTGAATAAGGGTCTACCGCCGGCGCCGCGTTCGCGCGAGACGTCTCGCTCGTCGAGCCATCCCAGGAGCCTTGTCCGTAACCGTTTACCCTCCTCGTCGAGGGGCAACGGCTTTTGTTCGCCCGGGTCGGTGCTCAGGTCGTAATATTCGGTGCGCACGTCGTCGCCGTCGAGCATCGCAATTACCTTTTTATCACCGACGATTAGGGCCGCGGTAAGGTATTTCGGACAATTAAGTGTGATAAAGACCTCACGGTCGCGGGGGACTTCGCCCGACAATATATCCACTCGACCTTCCATAGACGGCGGTACGGGTAGGCCGAGGTAGTTGAGTACGGAGGGGGCAACGTCCACCAAGCTGACCGGCGAAGATATCTCGTTTATGCGGAGGTGATTACGATCCGCCTTGGGTAAAGTTATTACGAGTGGGACTTTGCAGACCTCGTCGTATAAAGTTTTGCCGTGTCGCGTACCGCCGTGTTCGAAGAATTCTTCGCCGTGGTCGGACGAGATGATAACGAGTGTGTTGGGTTCGCGTGCGAGTTCGGCCAGGAGGCGGGCCACTTCACGGTCCGTGCTCTCCACTTCACATTCGTATAATGTTTTGATAGCTTCCGCATTTTCGGGCAATAAATTCCCTTTGTCCGTACCGAGGTCGGTTTTATCGCACAAGTGCGGCGCCTTTTCCCGTAAGATGCCGGCGGTCGGTTGGTACGGGTAGTGGGGGTCCAAATAATGTACCCAAATAAATTTCGGTCTTTGAACACTCTTACGTATAACGGTTAATGTTCTGACGGTCAATTTGCGGTTAGATTCGCCCGGTGTCTCGGGGACGAAACGTCGCCCGCGCCTCGCGAAGTACCAAACCGTATCGTAGTAGTGAATTGCGGCTAAAAAGGCGTTGAAACGGACGTAGTCGAAGTGAGTGAAACCGCGGTTAACGAATCGGGTGGTATCGAGGTGCGGATTATGGAAGACGGCGAATGTGTCGTACCCGCCGTTGCACATTACCTCGGCCCAGGTCGCTTGGATGTGGTCTCGGCGTTCGACGCCGCTTGACCGCGTTACGGTGTACGAGCCGGTGAATATAGCTGCGAACGACGGTAGCGTCCAAGACGACGGCGCCCGGGCGTTCGTAAAAACCAGGCCGTTTTCCCGCGCGAAGGTCGCGATCGCCGGCGAGATGTCGTCGCGGAACGCGTCTGCTCGCCACGCGTCGAGCGTTATGAATACGACGTTGGGTAAGCCCGACGGCCTCGGCCTAGACCAGGACCGGAACCGCTCGTAGCCGTAGGATGTCGCGGCGAGGGCCAGGGCCGCGGCCAAGAAAGCATAGCCTACGGATTTTAAGACGGCCCGAGCCGCGCCGAAGCGTCGCCGCAGCCAGTTTAGGAATAATATTAATGCCGCTAAGGCGAATAACGACGGGACGGCGCCGAGGCCTACGAGTACGAACCGGTTGCCGGGGTGGATGCCTAGTTTATCGTGGAACAAGTAGGCCGCCATTATAGTTAAGTTAACCCACGCCGCCCCCGCGGCCCAAAAGGTTATTGTGCGCCTGGCTACGGCGTCGAGGGAGAAGTCGCGGCCGAAAACCCAACGCCACAACCTTGCGCCGAGCATTACAAGTGCCCATACGGTTACAGAAACCAAGCCGTAGAAGACGACACGG
Organism: Candidatus Zixiibacteriota bacterium; assembly: GCA_030613505.1. GTDB lineage: Bacteria > RBG-13-66-14 > B26-G2 > WVWN01 > WVWN01 > WVWN01. Next base: position 2,903 of record JAUWLW010000008.1, on the reverse strand, counting down.
CCGTTGAAGGCCGACGTTAAGCTCCGGCTGAAGTAGAAACCCGAATCGAAAACGGTTCGGATTACCAGCGTTTCAGCCAAGCTCCAGATGACGCCAACTGCCAGAGCGGCCGCGGGCCAACGCAGCGGCCGCGCGCCCTTTACTAGCGCTGTTCGTATGTGACTAAGTTTGACCAAAACCTCTTATATTCACGAAGTGGCGTTATCGACGCGGTGAGTCAATTCCGGTTGGAGTTCGGTCGGCCTGCCGGGGGCCGCTTTACGAACGGACGGTCTGCCGGCGAGCCATAGGACAAACCGTCCGGCTTTCGAAAGGACGTTTCCAATTCCGTCCGTGCCGGCCACTAAGGCTCCCCGTCTTGGAGCGAAGCAAGTATAACTTCCGGCGTCAATACCTTCAATAATTCGACTACGATACTCCTGACGTCGCGTCGGTGAGCTATGATGTCAACGAAGCCGTGCTCGAGTTGGAATTCGGCGCGCTGGAAACCGCGCGGCAGTTCCTGTCGGATGGTTTCCATAATAACCCGGGGCCCGGCGAAGCCCATCAGCGCGTTGGGCTCGGAGATGATCACGTCGCCCACCGAGGCGTAGGACGCCATCACGCCCGCCGTCGTGGGGTCGGAAATAACGACGACGTAAGGGAGGCCTGCGTCGGCCAGCTCGGCCGCGGCGGCGTTGGTCTTTCCGAGCTGCATGAGCGAGACGACGCCTTCTTGCATGCGGGCGCCGCCCGAAGTAGGCGCTATCACGACGGGCCGCCGGTGGGCAACGCCGCGCTTGAAAGTACGGGCTACCTTCTCGCCTACCACGCTGCCCATCGAGCCGCCTATAAAGCCGAAGTCCATCGCGGCGACGGAGATGGGAATGCCCTCCAGCGTCGCGAGGCCGCTCACGACGGCGTCCTTAACGCCGGTCCTTTTCTTAGCTTCGGCGAGCCTTTGGAGATAAGGCTTTTTATCGGTGAATGACAGAACGTCCACCGCGGCCAGGTCCGCGTCGTACTCTTGGAAAGAACCTTCGTCGGTTAAGAGGTCGATGCGTTTATCGGCGCCCAGCGGGAAGTGATAATCGCACTTCGGGCATACCATAAGGTTGCGCTCGAGCTCGGCGGCGAAGAGCGGCTCGCGGCAACTCTTGCACTTAATCCAGATGCCGGACGGTACTTTATGCTTGGCTTGGTTTTCTTCTCGGCTTTTTTTGTTTTCTTCTGTCATTATTTCTTAATTAAAAAACGGATTTAAGGCCGGTGCGAGTACGATTAGAGCACTTATTATAACATAGAAACCTTTTCGTTTATGCGAACGGTTTTACGTCAAGTAGCTCGGGCGCTCCTAATTAAAAGCGCGTCGGCCTAAACCGGCGCGGGTACGTTTTAAGGGGCTTAAACTTTAACGGGGATAAATCGCCGGAGCGGAAAATTCCGATTGCCCCGTCTAAATAATAAATTTCACCGGGGGCGCTTTGCCGGGAGCGGCTATTCGATATCAAAAAAAGTTTTTATTTTCTTTAAAACGTTCTCGCGGGAATATTCTTTTTCCACCGTCGCGGCCGCGTCTGCATCGCCTGCTTCGGCGAATTCGCGTTCGATGTCGGTTCGCCGTTTTTCTATAGCGCTTGATAGTTTATCGGCTATTTTGGGGTGGGCGGCGATTATCTCCTGAAATCCACCTTTGCCGACTACCACCACGTCCGTATCCTCCGTCGCCGTGATCGTAGCCCGTCGCGGCTCGCCGGTTAAAAGAGACATCTCGCCGAAGAAAAACCCGGGGCCGGATATGCCCAAATCGACGGCGCGGCCTTCCTCGCGGCGCACGGTAACCCGGACCTTCCCGGATACGACGATAAAAAACTCTGAGCCGGGATCTCCCTGGCGGACGATCCTTTCGCTGGCGGCGTAACGTCTTTCGGCGGCTCCGGCGGCGAGTTTGTTGCGCTCGGTTTTGGAGAGGGCAGCCAGAAGGTCGACGTCTTCGAAATACGCCCTGACGCGGGCCCGGCGCTCTTCGGCGGCTCGGGTTTCGGCCTTCTCGTCGATGTGACGTAACGTCACGTCGCGGATAGGGAAGGGGATGGTGATGCCGGCACGTTTAAAGTGGTACCAGATATTGGTCATGATGCGGTCTTCGGTCTGCGGGACATCCGCGAAATTCTTCAACCAGTAACGGAGGTGATATGTGATTGCGAAGTCGCCGTACTCGGTGAGGAGGACGTCTGGGTCCGGCTCTTTTAAGACCCCCTTGGCAGCGAGGGCGGCTTCCAGTAGTACTTTTTTTACCGTATTGGGCGGCACGCCGTATACTACGCCCACCTCGACGTGGCGACGTTGAAGCGGCGTGGGTACGGAGTAATTGTAGATTTCGGCCTTTGCGATGTTCGCGTTCGGGATTTCGACGATGTGATTGTCGCGGGTCTTGATACGGGTCGCGCGCCACGACGTCGAGACGACCGTTCCGGTTTGGTCGTAGGCGGTAACCCAGTCGCCGACGCGAAACGGTTTGCCGATTTGGAGGGCGATACCGGCGAATATATTGGCCAGTACGTCTTGCATCGCCAGGCCGATGATCGCGGAGAGTACGGTGGACGTCGCGATGAGGGCCGTCGGCTCGAGCCCCAAAAAGGCTTTCAGCGCGAATAATACGGCGAGGACTAAAACCGCCAGGCGTATGATATCGCGAACTATGCGCGGAATTTCGACGCGCTTTTTCTCTTTGACGACGCGGCGGACGAATATATGCTCGAGCAGGCGGAATGCGAGGTATATGCCGAAGACGAATATTGTACCTCGCATTATGCGGCCCACGGTAGGCACCCACCCGTAGTCGGAGACGTGTTCGAAAGCCGCCGCCGCGAGCAATAGGAGGAAGATGTTGACCGTAACCCGGAGCCCTTCTAACTTTAGAA
>JAUWLW010000074.1 GCA_030613505.1 Candidatus Zixiibacteriota bacterium | reverse complement strand
GCCGCTCGCAAAGGCGTACACCGGCTCGGTACGGGTAGCAAGGCCATATATGAGCAGGGGGACGCCGACGGCTATCACGGCTAAACACGGGAGGGCGGCTATGGCACCTCCTATATCACCTCCGTAATACCCGGCGAGCGCACCCACGGTAAGGCCGGACGCCGTAAGGACCAGCCCCGTGATCCAATAGCCTTTCCTGGATTTACCCGGCTCCAACAACGTGCCTTCCCGGTAATACCCTTTTCCCGGGACGAAGACCCACGGCGGATACGTATACTCGCCCGACGGCTGCGCGAATTCGTGACCGCAGTAGGGGCACCGCGCCGCCGTCAATTCGTTATACCCCCAACAATACGGGCACCTGAGTTCGTCGTAGGCGTCGCTTATCTTGACGCCGGCCCAGGGGTCCTCGGGCGCCACCTCGGCCTCGCTCGCCGGCGCGTCGGCCGGCAAACCCCAGGCGAAAGAAACCCACAGCACTAATGCGGCTAAAACCACCGGGACCTGGGGAGTGCTTCTTTTGAAATCGGCTATTTCCCGTTCCCCTTTCCGGATAGCAAAAACCCCAGGCCGGCTATTAGCCGAACCCGGGTATTATTTCGCAACGCGCGGCGCGCGAGGCGCCGTACTGTATTAAACTTATCTCTCCCGACCCGGGCATGCCCTTCAACCCCTTCGTAAGTCCACCCGGTTACGTGTACGCGCTTCCTTGCGAGCAATTATAGAATACCAGACTAAAGTAGTCAAGTAGAAATTAATTCGGCTCGGGGGATAAACCGGGCCGACCTAAAGGTCGGCCCCTACGATTCCGGCTTGGCGGGGTACCTATTTAAACAGCGCCTTCACGCGGCCGAGGGAGGTCGGGGTTACCGCATATTCCGTATCTTTGAAGTATTGGACACGGTTGTTCAGGGAATCGGCGACGTAGACCCGCGCGCCCGTCGAGGAAACGGCTACGCCCATGCGGTCGAGAACGTCGACGACCTGCTTCATCCCCTCGGTGTCGAGCTCGTCGGGCCGCGCGCCGCGGCCGCGGCGGGGGCCGCGGCGGAGCCGGCGACGGCCGTCGCCCCGGTGCGTGACCGTAAGATGGGCGAAATAAGGACGGTCCCGAAATACTACGTTCCGGAACGTACGCAGCACGAACTTAGCCGACATCGCAGACCTCCCGGGCCTTAAGGCCGTACTCTATTTGCCGCCAATCCGGCGAACCGCGTAAGGGCGTCCTTATTTTCCACCGCTCGCGGTCCGCTCTCCCGTGCCCGTTTCGCGTACGGGGCCGCGAATACTCGCCGGTCCCCGTAATTAAAAACCCAACACCGTAACCTCGACCTTTAACGCTGCGCCCTCAGAATCGGCCGACCTGAGAGCAAAAGCCGGCCGCTCGTACGGCTCGAAGCACTCGCCGGTCGCGAAAGCGTACACGGGTTCGGTACGGGCAACGAGGCCGTATACGATTAAACCGACGCCGACGCTTAGCGCGCCTAAGGCTATACCCCCTATAATATCACTATCGTAATCCCCCGCGAGCGCACCCGCGGCAAGACCGGACGCCGTAAGGACTATCCCCGCGATCGAGTAGCCTTTCCTCGTCTTTCCCGGCTCCAACAGCGTGCCCTCGCGGTAGTACCCCTTGCCGGGTACGAAAACCCACGGCGGATACGTATACTCGCCCGACGGCTGCGCGAATTCGTGACCGCAGTAGGGGCACCGCGCCGCCGTCAATTCGTTATACCCCCAACAATACGGGCACCTGAGGTCGTCGTAGGCGTCGCTTATCCTAACGCCCGCCCAGGGGTCTTCGACGGACGCTATTTCGGCCTCGCCCTCAGCCACCGGCGCCTCGGCCGGGGTCCCCCAGGCGAAATTCGCCCAGAGCAACGCGGCCGCTACGACCACGACTGCGGCGGTTTTATTCTCCGATATGGTTCTCATAGCTACCTCCGGCACTGAATTGTGCGCGGCGCCTTATTCGGCGAAACGCGCCGTCGTTCGGCACCCGGCACGGACGAGCACATGAACCCTTCCGCCTACGAGGCCGAAGCGTTTGCGAGGATGAAAACGGAAGCCCTCGTTTTTCCCATTCCTCCCCCTTTAAAAACTGAACGACGGGCCGACGTCTACTAAGCCGTAGCCGAATTGAGCTTCTTCGAATCGGAACGCGGCCTCGAAGCCCGTCCGGAGCGCTATCGTTTCCGTTAGGGCGAAGAAGTAATGGTTCCGGAAGGTACCGAAGCCGTCATCGTCAACCCATTTGTAACCGCCGTCGAAGGTGAAGTAGAAAGGCGACGACAAAGAGTTTAAGCGGACGCCGAAGTAGGCCGCTATTATGGGGAGGAAACGCTCACGGTGCTCGTCCCACCAGGGTTCGGGGCCGACGTAGTCGTAAGCGAAATAACCCAAGCCGACGGCCGGCGCGAAATAGGGCCGGAATTTCCCTTTGAAGAAATACATACGATATTCATTTTCCCATCGGACCGACGTCGTGGTACCCGCTTCCGGCTTCAAAACGTGGCCGCCGAGGCGGATGTCGACGCCGAACCAGGAGCCGTCATATTGGGCCCAGAGGGCGGCGCCGCCGCCGAAGGATGAGGACGGTCCGAACGCCGCCACCGCCATCGGCCCGAAGCGCAATGCGCCCTTATCCAACGCGTTGGGTATGTTAGCGGCCCACGCGGCCGCCATGGTTACTAACGTACACGCCGCAATTAAAATGCTTCCCTTCTTCATCTCGCACCCCTTTCGTTTAAGGCTTCGACGTCGGGTTAGGTAATAGAAAAACCCCAGGCCGGCATGCAGCCGAACCTGGGCAGTATTTCGCAGCGCGCGGCGCGCGTGGCGCCGTGTCCTATTCTAACCCCCGTTTCATCCGACCCGGGCATGCCCGTACCTCTCTCAATTAGTACGCCCGGTTACGCGTGCGTCCCCCTCGCGAGCCATTATTGAATAACCCCGGAAATTAGTCAAGCATAAATTATCCCGGCGCGAAAAAATAAGCCGAGCTGAAATGAAATAATAAAGGGCCGCCCCGAAGGCCGGCCCCTACGCACGTCGCGGGGGCAAGGGGCTTAAGCCCCTTGTTAGCGGAACAACACCTTCACGCGACCCAGCGAGGTGGGGGAGACGGTGGTATCACATCTGACGACGAGGACGTTGTCAAAATCGAACGGACGGGCGTGCCTTCCAATCGCAATACGCAGGTACGCGATTCTGTCCGCCCCTATAATCAAAACGAACTCCTCGCGCTTCCAATCGGCGGCGTACGGGATGACTTTCCCTTTATCGCCCCAGGTTACTTCTACCTGGTCGCCGCCGTACCGGTAGTCCAAGCCGACCTTGTACTTTTCACCCTTCTTGACGACCGCGTATTTACGCGACTCCGCGCCGCCGCCGGACCCGCTGAAGCTCATGTAGTATCCTCGCCCCGGGGCCGAACGGACGTGCCACTCCACGAACGGCCAGAATACCCATCGATTACCGGGGTCGGGCGCTTCGAAATCTTCGTTTAAAATTACCGTGGCCCCGGCCGCCGCGCCGGCCGCGAGCGCCGCAACCGCAACTGCGACGAGCATTACCCTTTTCATATCAATACCTCCTATTCAAACAACGCCTTAACCCGGCCTAGGGAAGTGGGGACGACGGCGACGGTGACCCATTTGAAGTATTGGACGCGGTCGTTGCCGCCGTCGGATATGTATACCGGGTCGCCGGCGGCGTTAAAAGCGACGGCGCACGGAAGATAGAATTGGCCGTTGCCAGTGCCGTACGAGCCCCATTTCTCGAGGAAGGACCCCGTCGGCGTGAAGTACTGGATGCGATGGTTCTGACGGTCGGCGACGCAGACGTTGCCGTTCGGTGCTACGGCTACCCCCAGGGGACCGTTGAACTGGCCGTTGCCCGTGCCCTTCGAGCCCCACTTGCCGAGGTAAGAACCACTCGAGGTGAAGTATTGGACGCGGTAGTTTTCGTAATAGGCGCCGTCCTCGGTTACGTAGACGTTGCCGGTGAAGGCAACCGCTACGCCGGCTGGTCCGTCGAATTGGCCGTTGCCCGAACCGAACGAGCCCCACTTGCCGAGGAAGGAGCCGGTCGGGGTGAAGTATTGGATCCGGTGGTTGTACTGGTCGCCGACGTAGACGTTGCCGTTGGGGGCTACTTCGACGCCGCCGGGGTCGTCGAACTGGCCGTTGCCGGAGCCGCGCGAGCCCCACTGGCCCTCGTACACCCAGCCGCCCCAAGCGCAAAAAGCCGCCAGCGCACCGAGCGCCGCGGCCGTAGTTATGGCGAGCTTCTTCATCTCCCTTTGCCTCCTCGGACAAGGGGCCGTTAACCGGCGGTTTTAACCGCCGGCTTGCCCCTTGTCTAACGGAACAACGCCCTCACGCGGCCCAGCGACGTGGGCGCGACGCCCACGCCGGTGTAAGTGAACCGGTGCCGCGAGCACCACGTCCCCAGCTTCCCCTGCTCCGCGCCGTACGTCCCGACGGCGTTCAACCGGAAGGCGGGCTTCGTGTCGAAGTGCCAGGAGGTGACGGTCTTTTCGTTGTCGCGCCGCCACCGCATCTCGACGACGAGATTCTTAACGCCGCCGTAGGCGAAGGGTTTGGCGCAGTCGAAGCCGAACCACTGGTCGCCGGTGGTCGTCACGACGAGCCAGCTGTTGCTGTAGATGAGAGCGGGGGTGTTGCCGCCGTAGTTGCCGCGGAAAGAGGTCGTAAGTTGCGTCAGCGACGTCTCGCACAGCGTTATCTCGACGTCGCCGAAGCCGGCGCCCGTCACCGCGGCGGAGGCGTTCCACTCCACCCGCGTTACGTCGCCGGCGAACTTCATCTCGCTGGCCAGCACCAGGACCTGGCACCGGAACTCGTTACCTCACGTCCCGCACCAGGGCCCCTTCTGCGGACTACCCTTGGCGCCGACTATGGCCGTGGCGGCCTGCGCCGCGCTTGCGGCGACCAGCGCGAGTACCAAAATAATGCCGATTCTCATATCGCACCTCCCGGCAGTTTGCCGCCCCATTATGTTACGAACCCGCGGCGGCGTCAAGGGGAAACGGGCCGCCCCTCTTCTCGCGCGGACCAGGCCGCTGCAGGGGCGTAATGCCTTACGCCCCTACTCCCGCGGCCGGCGGCGAGCGGCGCGTCGCGGCGTAATGTGCTATAATTATTACAGAATAGATATGGTATCATTAGTTGCTCGCGCGTAAGGTCCCAATCGAATCCGAAGTCGACAACTCGGGGCCGGCAGCTCGAGCCGCGCGCTCGTGATAGTTCAAACCCTACCTCCGGCGAACTTTACAAGGGTTGATAACCGTGAAGACTGAGGCAGCCCCGGACATAAAAAAATATCGGGCGATAACTTACCTCGAAAGTGGTAGGCAGAAATTTAATAGGGGGAATTATGGAGAAGCTCTTGAGATGTTCGACCGGGCTATCGAAGCCGACGAAGAATTCCTGCGGCCATATACCGCGAAAGCCACTTGTTTGATTTTCCTCAACAGGATCCGAGAGGCCGAAGAGATATGCGACGCCGTGATCAAAAGAGATCCGAAATACGGCCTGGCCTATACCACGAAAGGGGTCATTTTAAATAGATTGGGAGAAACCGCCAAAGCCGACGATGCTTACAGGTCGGGAATAACGTTTGGACCCGACGAACCTACGGCTTATTACAATTACGCTTGCTTCTGCGCCCAGACGGGACGCGAGGAAGAATGCAGGGAAAATTTGAGAAAGGCCATAAGTCTCGACCGGTCCTATAACTCGATCGCGGCCACGGACGAAGACCTCTCCGTTTATAGACATACCGGCTGGTTCGAAGAACTGGTATCATTTAAAAAACCGCGATGAAGCGGTACGAGCGAGGCCGCCGATAAAGTACGGGCGCACAGCTGTGCGCCCCTACTTCGTTCGGCGTGCGGCTTCGCCGGCTGAGGCCGGCGCTTTAGGCTTGCGCCGCTCAAGAACCGCCCGTTGAAACGGGCGGTATAACGGCGCGCGGCTCGCGCGCACCCGGCCGCCGTAGGGGCGCAAGGCCTTGCGCCCCTACGTAGGCCGGCAAACCGGCACCGTTAATTTCGGCCTAAATAAAATTTGTATTGACAATAAGGCCTCAGATAACTACAATGTCAGCGTCAAAAGAGGGGTTTACGAAACAGGACATTCCGAACGGGGGTAAGGGATGATGAAAACTAAAGCGACCGTGGCCCTCGTCGCCTGCTGGGCGGCCGGGGCTTTTGCTACGTCGCACCTGGGGAGCGTAGTGAATTCGTGGTACGCGGTGTACAGTTACCCCAGCGGGGGAAAGATGCCGCTAGGCCTCTGTTACGACTCCGGTTTTATGTACGTTAGTTACGACGGAGTACTGAACAAGCGCGAGCCGGGCCACGGGTCTATCGTCGACGTCGTGGGGCTACCGAAACCGCAGCCGTACGAAATAACGTTCGCCCGGAGTAGCGGACGTATTTGGTGCGCGTGTTACGAAGCGGGCGTTTATCTCCTCCATCCCGAAACGGGGTCGTACGTGGCGTCCTTCCCGCTGCCGGGCGGGATCCCTAACGCTTCGGCGATTTGTTACGACCGCGTAATGCCGTCGCATCCGCTTTGGGTTACGGATGTGATTACGTGGCGGATCTGGAACCTCACGACGAGGGGAAGTATCGTTAGGTCGATCCGGGTACCGATTAACAACGTATCCGGGTTGGCTTACGACAACGACGCCGCGGGGGGACCATACTTATTCGTCGGGGCTTGGACCGATAAGGCGCGTATCCACGCTACGAACCCGGCGAACGGGTCGATTCATTATACGTTTACGGCTCCGGTTAAAGGGAACCGCCTCCAGGGCTTGACCTGGGACGGCGAATACTTGTGGACGATCGATTCTCTAAACCATTACCTGGTACAATTCGTCGCCCACGAGCCGAACGTACAAATCGCGCCGGCGAGCGTCGGCAGGATACGCGCGCTTTTCCGGTAAGTTCGCCCAGCACGCGGGAATGCCGGCCCGGCCGGCCTTCGCGGAGGGGAGCCATGAAGAAAACGTTAGTGATCGCCACATTCGTCGCCACGGCGTGGGGGACGGCTGACGCTACCTCCTACCTCGGGAGCGTAGTAAACTCGTGGGACGGGAAATACCAGGGCCCCGTAACGTATTCCCCGTACGCGATCGGGTACGGCGACGGGTATATCTGGCTAGGGTACGAGAAGTTCTTTACACAACGTATCGCCTCTACGGGCTCGATCCTGGACGTCGTAGGTTTCTCCGGGCCCACCGGCGACGCTCTCGGGTTCCAAAACAGTACCAAGTACCTCTACTTCGCGTGCAGCTACAAAGGGATATATTGCCGGGAATCCTCTTCCGGGTCCAACGTGGCAAGTTTCGCCTTGCCGCCGGGCGCTACTTATCTTATGGCGTTGGACTTCGATAACGATAACGCCGCGGCGCCGTTATGGCTCGGCGATCTCCACGCGTGGCGCTTGTGGAACCTCACGACAACCGGGAGCGTAGTCAGGTCGATACGGACTTCCTACGGCGTCGGCGGCGTGGCCTACGACGGCGACACCGCCGGCGGGCCTTTTATTTTCGCCGGTACGAGGAACCCGCCGCCACGAATATACGCCCTCGACCCCGGCTCGGGCTCGATACGTTATTCGTTTTCGATAGAAGTATGCACCCGCGGCCTCGGCGGCCTTTCCTGGGATGGTACGTACCTGTGGGCCCTCGACGACATAGGGGCGTCTCCGCTACGCGGGACGGTATACCAAATTATCGCCCACGAGCCGAACACCGGCGTCGTCCCGGCCAGCCTGGGGCGAATAAAAGCGCTCTACCAATAAGACGAACGCCGGCCCGAGGCCGGCGTTTTTATCGTTGGTAACCGCTCCCCACCCCCCGCCGCCTCTCTCTTATCCACTTATCCAGCTCGAGGCGCGTACCTGGCCGCCGCAGGGGCGCAAGGCCTTGCGCCCCTACTCCTCGGCCGTACCCGGGCGGAAGTATTGAATGCGGTGGTTCGCGGCGTCGACGACGTAGACGGCCCCGTCCGCGGCGACCGCAACGTCCGTCGGCTCGTTGAACTCGCCCCAGCCCATCCCGGCCGAGCCCCACTCGCCGAGGTAGGCCCCGTCGGCGGCGAAGTATTGGACGCGGTGGTTGTAGCGGTCCGCGACGAAGACGGCCCCGTCCGGCGCGACGCCTAAGCCCTCCGGGCAGTCGAATTGACCAGGGCCGTCGCCGTCCTCGCCCCATTGACCTATAAAATCGCCCGTGGGCGTGAAATACTGGATGCGGCAATTCAACGTGTCGGCCACGTACACAGTACCGTTAGCCGCAACGGCTACGTCGCCCGGGGATTTGAACCGGCCCGGGGCCCTACCTTTCTTCCCCCAGCGCGCCTCGAGGGTCCCGTCGGCGGCGAAGCGCAGAACCTCGTCGGTTCGCTCGTCGCAGATATAAACGGTCCCGTCGGGCGCGACGGCCGCGCCGGTCCAGCCCCCCGGCTGACCCTCGCCGGCGGGCGCGCGCCAACGCTGCAATAACTCACCGGCCCCGGAAAACCGCGCCGCGACGCCGCTAAGAGAGTCGGTAACGACGACGCTCCCGTCGGGGGCCGCGGCGATACCGTGGGGATGGGGGAATCGAAGGGGATCGATTTCGGGACTATAATTATCCCGCGCCCATCGCAAGCCGCCGTCGGCGGTAAAACTTTGCAGCGGGATGCCCCACCGGTCGCAGACGTAAACGTCGCCGTCGCGGCTTACGGCGACGCGCGAGGCATACGCGAATTTGCCCGCTTCGCCCCAGTCCCCCGGCGCCCCCCACTGGCCGGCGTAAAAGTAACCGGCGCCG
>JAUWLW010000066.1 GCA_030613505.1 Candidatus Zixiibacteriota bacterium | reverse complement strand
TAGACGCCCGGCGCGAGGGAGGAGACGTCTACGGCCAGCTCGTTCTCGCCCGCTTTGGCCTGACCCGCGAACGCCGTCGCGACTTTGCGGCCTGCTATATCATAAACCGTAAGCTTCGCGTCGCAGGCCGCCGGAACGGAGAACGCGAACGTCGTCGTCGTGCGCGCGGGGTTGGGGGCGTTCTGCGCGAGGGCAAAGGAGGCTTTAGCACCGGCGCGCATGTCGACGCGAACGGGGCCGTGCAGCGTTCCCTTGGCGCTCAAGTCTACGTCCTCGAGGTAGTACTTATAGCTCGCGCCCGCTTCGACGACGTCGTCTACGAACCTATAAGGAGACTTGCCGACGATGAGCGCGTCGTTGATTTTGACGCGGCCTTCGTCGCCGGCGTCCGCCGTTTCGCGGTACAGGTTGAACCCCGCGTGGCTATATTCCGAAGCCGTGGCCCAGGTCAATACGGCGCGGCCGTCGCGCGCGTACCCGTCGAAGCTCGCCAGCTCGACGCCGACAAACTTCTTCATGTAGTCCAGGAACCACAAGAAGACGCCTTCGTGCTCCTTGCACGTTGGCCCAATAAGCGACTCGTGGGGCGCGAAACCCCCCTGCGAGCGGGTATTCACCTCGAAGCACCAACCGTATATCTTGTTCTTCTCCTTCGTCTCGCCGAAGTGGTAGTCGACCGAGCCGCCGTTGACCGCGTAGCGTATAGTCTCGAGCGTGGTGCCGACGCCGTACCGGTTGCCGAGGTTGGTGTTCATACCGTTGCCGATCTCGAGGAAGTAGCTCCGCTCCGGATTGGGCGCCTTCTCGAGGGTATCGTAACAATAAGGTATTAGTATGTATTCGCCGTAGCTGTGATAATCGAGCGCGAACATGAAGTCCACGTCTTTCATCAGGTTCCGTACGGCGGTGGTCTCCGGCTCGCTGAACGGCGCCGGACCGCGGTAATTCCAGGAGGAAGGGTTTGGGCTCGAGCCCTGGTCGTCGTAACCCCACTTGTAGCTGTAGTTGCGGTTAGTATCGACGCCGTAGACGCCGCCGCCGTTGTCGCGGCGGTTCTTCCGCCACCAATAGCCAGACGGGCCGCTGCTGTTGTTCTCGACGTAGACGTGGCCGTCGGGGTTGGCCATGGGCATGATGTAGATCTCGTAGTTATCCACGTAATATTTAATGTCGGGGTCCGTCGCGTAGCCCTCGAGGAGTACCTTTATAAACCATAAAGGTATCTCGACCGTCATCAGCTCGCGGGCGTGGTGACAGCCGACGACGAAGAGCTTGGCCTCCGCCTCGCTCTGTGTCGGGTTGTCCGAGACTTTCAGTACCCACATCTCGCGCTTTTCCCACGTGTCGCCGACGTCGTAGAGCTTACAGATATTCGGGTACTTGGCCTCCCGCTGCTTCAGCTCGTCCAACATCTCCTGGTAAGTATGGTAAAGGCCCATGTCCGGCGGTAAGGCCGCGATGCCGGCGCCGGCGTCCTCGGCGATTACCTCGATCCGGTAACCGAGCTCCTGCAAACCGCCGAGCTCCTCCGCGGGGGCGATAACGTCGACGTACCCCTCGCCCCCCGAGCATACGTCCATGCCCGCGGCCAGTATATCCCGCTCCATCGCCGCGGCGGAATCGTAATAAACCCTGGCCCACGTCGGGTTCTGGGCGGCGTACGCGACGGTTACGGCTGCGAAAACCGCTATGATCGTGATCGTTATCCTCATTTTCCACCTTCTTGTCTTACGCCGGCCAAGCCGACGCGTACTTAACGAACGGTTAAACATGACGTATTATAACATATTTATTAACACGCGGCAATTAGCCGCTCATGTTGTATGGGGCCGCGTACCGGACGAATTAGAACGACCTCACACGCTACGGCGACGGGTCGGCGGCCACCGCTATCGGCAGCGTCAATTCCGGATACTTATATAAAAGTTCCCCCGCGGTAGAGTAGCGGCGCACGCCGTCGCTGGCGGCGACGAAAACGTAACCGCTACCTTCGTCGAGTTCGACGTCCGTGGGATAAGGTAATCCGGTTAAAAAAACCTTCGCGGCCTCGTTCACCCGGCGGACCCCCACCAGCTCCAACGAAAAGGCCGCCAACCAACCCTTCTCGTAATCGACGACGAAGACGCAATTCGCGGCGCGGGAAGCGACGGCGCGGTACGGGAAGCTGAAGCCGGTGACTTCCGCGACGCGCTCGCCCGCGGCGTTAACTTTCACGACGGCGCCGGCGCCCTTGTCCAAAGCCCACACGCCGCCGCCGGGGTCCGCGGCGACGGACCACGGAACGTCAAAGCCACCGCATTCCGCCAGCTTAACGCTCCCTACTTTAACGGTTCCGGAAACACCCCCGCGTAACTTTACTACCCGCTTTTGGAGTTCGTCCGCTACCCAGCAATCACCCGTACTACGTACGAGCGAAACGGAACGCGGCGACCGAAAGCCGGTAACGGTAGCAAGGACCTTACCGGCCGCGCCGAGCTTCAAAACCCGGCTATGCGAGCGGTCGGCGACCCAACAAGCTCCCGTCGTCTGGTCAACCGCTATGCTGGTTGCGCGCCGGACGAGCGGCTCTCCTCCGCCTGCGGCCGTCTCGAAAATAAGGTTTCCGCCGTCGTCGAACTTCCGGAGCTTGTTGACGTAATAGTCCAGGACCCACGCCGAACCGTCGCGCCGGTCCACCTCCACGCAATTGGGTTTCATGAAGAACGGGAAATAGCCGACGGTGAAAAGCCGTTCGCCGCCGTAATCGTAGACCTGGACGAAGCTATTCGGCTGGTCGATAACCCATAGCCGGCCGCCGGAGGGCGACGGCGTCGGTTCCTCCTCGTCGCCGCAGCTTGTCGCTAGCCCAAGAAATAATGCCGCGGCTATAACAACCGAAAACGTTAACGCATTACGACCCATAGGACATCCTCACTCCTCAAATTGAAATTACATCAACCGGGGCCGGCTGTCAACAGGATTTCCAACCGCCCCCCACGTTGGCGCAAACCAACCGGCTACGTGGCTGGCGCGGCCCGTACCCAAAATCCTTACAACTACGGCTTTGACGCTACGGGAGCGCTCCCCGGGGTACGCACGCCGCGCGCCGCCAATAGCGCTTCCGCAACCAATAGAAGTAGAGCCGCCGCCGCCAACGGCGATTGGAGCGGTACGCTCGCCCGGCCGCGCCCCCCCGGCGCGTGGCGCGTTACGACGGCGTGAGGGAAAAGCCGCAGCATATCTTCTTGGGCCATCGCCGTCGGGTCCGACTCCGACGTGCCGAACGCTCGGGCCGGCGCGAACGCCGGGTCCGCGCGAGCCAACGCCCTTAACCTCAAATCCATGCCGAAGCCGACGAACGCCGCCGACGTGAGGAAATTCGTATATCGCGGCGACGTCGGCGCGCAGATTAAAAACACCTCCCCCTTTCCCACCCTACGCGTAACGGCGAAAGGCACGCCTGCCGAGGTCGCCGCAGCCGTTACCCAAGGGGCAGTCGTCTTCAGCGCCGCGACGCCCGCCGTCTCGAACGTCCCCGCCGAGGCGGCGTGAGGCAATACGCCGCCGGCCGCGGATACGCGAGCCGGCGAGGCCTCGAGCGGCAACACCGTCGTAACGCCGTCGAACCGACCGCCGCCGGCGTCGTCCGGCACGACGACCACTACGGCGCCCCGCTCGGCCAACGCGCGGCCCCGCGACGACTCGCGCCACGCCGATAACGGCAGAACGAATATTCCGGGCGTCGACTCAAGCGCCGCGCCCTCCTCGCACCCCGCCGCGGCCAACGCGGCGTCCCACGAACGGGCTCCCGGCGTTGCCGACGCTACCTCGCACTCGACGCCGGCCGTCTCCGGAACGAAGACATCGACGCGGTCGTCGAACGGGTAGCCGCCCCGACACGAAAATTCGTAACGGCCACCCGTGGTCAACGGTATTCGTACCGCCGCGCGCGCCGCGGCAGGGACCTCAGCCGTAACGCGACCAAGGCCAACCTCGAGCGGTGCCGGCCGGGGCCTACCGTACTGCCGTACTTCTACGCGGGCGTCAAAGAAATCGCCCGCGCCAGGCGTTACAGTGAACCCGGCGACCGCCACGTTCCACAAAGGGCCGACCTCGGACCGCACGTCGTAGAACGTAACGTCAACGTCCCGCGGCAAAGCCGAAGCAAGGGCGTCGACGTCTTCGAACGCCGACCGCTGCATATCGGTTATGACCGCGAGTTCCGGGCGTCGGCCTCGAGCCTCCGCCGCCGACCATAAAAACTTCGCCGCGGCCAGAGCGTCAGCGATATCGCCCTCAGCCGCCGGCGGCGCCGAGATCGTCGCGGTCGCGTCGCGAAGACCTTGCCAATCCCCTTCCGCCCGTGCACCCGTCCATAAGACTACGCCGAGGTCATCCGGCCCCGCTCCCGTCGCCAACGAACGGGCGTAACGGGCCGCCCTGGCGAGGCGCGTCTCACCCTCCTCGACGTACGTCATTGACGGCGAATTGTCGACGACGGCTATTAACGCCCGCGGCGGCGCTGCCCCCCCCGGCGTGAAGCGCGGGCCGGCGACGGTGAACACCAATAAAAGGATTACGGCCGCGCGGACCGCCAATAACAATATTTCGTGCCACCTCGGCTTGCGGCGAGCGCGTCGTTCCTCGACGATTTTCAGCAGCTGTACCGACGGAAAACGAAGGCGAAGGCGTACGCGCCTTTTAATGAGGTTCAATAAAAAAGGCAGCGCGGCCAGCGGCAGGAGCAAGAGGTAAAGGGGGTTCAGGAAGGATAACATAGCGGGTACGCCGTTTACATCATCGCCTGGCGCTTGCCCAGGTACGAAACCAACACTTCCGCCGGCGGCCTGTCCGTAACGACCGGCACGTAATCTATGTCGTAGGCCCCCAACTCCAGCCGGTAGTCGCGTTTTAACTTCGCCAAAGCGTCGACGTAGCTATCCCTGAAGCGAGGCCCGTCGACCTCGACCTTTTCCGACGTCTCCATATCCTCGAATGACGCCGCGTCCCGGAACGGGAATCGCTCCTCCGCGGCGTCCAGCACGTGGAATAAAATAATCTCGTGTTTCCCACCCCGTAGCGCGCGCAAGCCGTCTAGCACGCGGCCGCGCAAGTCCCACAGGTCCGTGAATATGGCGAAAAGGCCTCGCCGCGGGGCGCGTTCGGCGAGGGTGGCAAGCGCCGCGTACAAATCGGTCGTCCCCTCGGTTGCGGTTTGCTCCAGGACGTTCAATATGGCGCGGAAGTGTTTCCGGCTCGAGCGCGGCGGGACTACCTCCCGAACGCCGGCGGAAAACGTGGCCAGGCCGACGGCGTCGCGCTGGCTGAGGGCGAGGTACGCCGACGCCGCGGCCAACGTCGCCGCGTAGTCGAACTTCGTCAACGGCCCGTCCGGAGGGTACCCCATGCTGGCGGAGGAGTCCACGCACAGATAGAACCGCAAGTTCGTCTCCTCCTCGAACTCTTTGACGTAGTAACGGTCGCTGCGCGCGAAAGCGCGCCAGTCGACCAGGCGGAGGTCGTCCCCCGGCTGATAAGCGCGGTACTCGGAGAACTCGACCGAGAACCCCTTGAACGGGCTGCGGTGCAGGCCGACGAAGAGGCCTTCGGCGACTAAGCGGGCGCGCAGGCCGAGACCCTGAACCGCTGCCAGCGTCAAAACGTCAACGAATTTCGGGAAAGGCATTATCGATTGTTTATCGAAACGGGGTTCGAGTTAGCCCCCTTAACCGCGGAGCGCTTATAAACCCAATTCCTCCCTGACGCTCTGCATCCCCTCGAGGCACAGCTTCAGGAACTCCTCCAGCGTAAGGCCGAGGTCGACGCAGCTCGCCATCTGGTCGCGGTCGGCGCCGGCGGCGAACCTCTTCTCGCGGAAACGCCGCATCACGAAGTCGACGTCGCAGGCGGCGATGGATTTTTCGGGGTGCATGAGCGCTGCCGCCACTATCAAGCCGGTGGCCGGGTCCACCGCCAGGAGGGCTTTCTCGAGCGCGGCCTCGGCCTCCTTATGCTTATTATGCGCCATTATCGCGTCCGCGACGCCCGGCGGCAAATCGACGTCGCGCAACATCTCGACCGTCGTGGGGCCGTGGCGCTCCGGCTCGTCCTTCGTCGCGTCGTAGTCGAGGTCGTGTATCAGGCCGGCGAGAGCCCACGCCTCCTCGTCTTCGCCCAGCCGCCGAGCGACGGCGCGCATCGCCGCCTCCGCGGCGACCATGTGCTTTACGATGTTGCGGTTGCTCACCTTCTCGCGAACCAGCTTGAGCGCGTCGTCGCGTTTCATAGGTCGACTCATAAGATATATTACCCGCGTTGGCCGAGTAGGCCTTCGCCGCCTCCCCGGCGGCTCAACGCGGCCCTCAAGGGTTTTGGCAAGCTAACGCCGGCAACGTAAAAAACAAAGCTGCGAAAGCCTGCCACCATATAAAACTGACTCGCGACGTATTCAACTCCTTTATAAGTATCGCTTCTAACTTGAATAAGTATAACCGTCCCGCCGCCCGCAGTCGAGGTAAATCTTCGGTGCCAGTGGCGCTCCAACAAAATTTACATTATCGGCCTAACCTGGGACGGCACGTACCTCTGGGCGTGCCAGAACTACGCCGGCCAAGACATGTACGCCTTCCGATTCATCGCCTACGACCCCAACGTCGGCGTCACGCCCGCGAGTATAGGCAAGATCAAATCCCTATACAGGTGATACGACAAACGATTTAAAAGGGCGGCCTTCGGGCCGCCTTTTTGAAATCGTAAATCTGTCATCGGACGTACGATGGACATACCGGGTCTACGGCTTGTGAACCGTATCCCATTCCGGCTGCGCAAAGAGCGCGGGCGAGAAGAAGAAGACGTACGCCGCCATCGCCGCATCGACGTCGCCCTCAAATCCGCTTACTTCGTAAAAACCGACCGTCACTAAGCGGGGGTCTTGTATCACGCCCTCGCGGACGTAACCTACGGTCCGAAACGACGCGTCCTCCACGCGGCCCCCTCCGCGGAAGTGCCCGATGGTCCAATATGTAGCGTCTTCGACCGAGCCGTCGCCGCGCACGAAGCCCACCGTTCGAAACCTCATGTCCTCGACGCGGCCCCCGTCCCGGACGTACCCCAACGGGCGAAACGACGCGTCCTCCACGCGGCCGCCGTCCCTGATATAGGCCACGACCGCCCCGTTCGACCCCTCAACTTGTATGTCGGCCCCGGCCGTACCTACGGCGACGACCATTCCAACTAAAAAGGTAACGCAAACCGACTTCAAACCCATCAACGGCCTCCAAGCGCAAACCGCGTCGCAACGACGAGCTTCCTTGCGGCGGGAACGCGTTCACCGGAGCGGCCTTACGACCGCGTCTAGTAATAGAACGTTTCCCGCGCTATCTCCTTATCGTTTACGAAGAGTACGACCTCTACTTCGACGATCGAACCGTCGGGTGGTGTAACCAGTATGGTAGCGGGGGTCTCCTCGCCCGCCAACTTAATCTTCATCGGCTCCAACTTCGCCCGGGCGAGCGACTCGGTCCCCGTTTTCGCCGAAATATATTTAAAATCGACCTGGCCCGTTACCGTAACGGTCCCGCTGCCTTTCAGCGAAAAACTTAACTCGCCGCCCTCGTACGAAACGATAGTGGCCTCGACGGCGAAGGCAGCGCCGGCCGCTAAGCATATGACGCCAACGGTAAGTAATTTATTTCCCATTCGTAGATCACCCTCGATAAATATAAATTAAGAACGCAAATGTTACAAGATAAAAAGGAAGCGCGGGATCGAACTGCCGACAAATTCGCAATTTAGCTCATAATTAGCATTAAGATTGGTTCATTTTTTTGACATATGCTACTGAGCCGGTTATAATCTATACGATTTCAAGTGGCCGAAAACGAACTCATCAATCGCAGAGAAGCCGAGGCATTGGCGCGAAAAGCGTCTAACCTTTCGTTCACGGGTCAGTATGCCGAAAGCCTGGCCCTTTTCGACCAGGCTATTGCGTTAGACGCCGGCGTCGTCCGCGCGCATACCGGCCGCGCGGTAACGCTTGCGCAATCGGGCCGCCCCGCCGAGGGTTTAGCCTCCGCTAAGGGAGCTTTAAAATTGGATCCCGCCAACGCCGTCGCCTACACAACGTTAGGATTTTGCCTTTACCATCTAGGCCGCGACGAAGAAGCGGGGTCCGCCTACGATAAAGCATTGGCTATGGCGCCCGAAAACCCGCGGGTTCTATACAACTACGCGTGCTATTGGGCGCTGGTGGGCGACGAACGAAAATGCCGCGAATTTCTAACTCGAGCGTTCCAATACGTGGAGAGCGACATCGTCGAACATTCGAAAAAAGACCGCGACCTGGAGGGGTACGTTAACGCTGATTGGTTCGACGAACTCCACGCCGCGGCCAAGACATTGGAGGAAGGAGTTGCGGACTTCCTGGCCGGTAGCTACGCCGCGGCGCTGGCGGCTTTCGAGCGCACACTGGCCATTAACGACCGACACGTGCGCGCGCACGTAGGCCGCAGCCTCTCGCTGGCTCAGCGCGGCCGCGCGGACGAGGGCCTGGCCGTTGCGGAAGAAACCGTTCGCGTAAACCCGGACTACGTACGCGGATATTCCGCAGTCGCGGTTTGCTTGCACCGTTTGCGGCGCCGCGCCGAAGCGCAAACCGCGTACGAACGCGCCGTCGAACTTGCGCCCGACGACCACGGCGTATTATACAATTTCGCCTGTTTCTGGGCCGAGGTGGGAAACGAAGAAAAATGCCGGGAATACCTAACGCAGGCTCTACGCCACGACGACGGCCAGGTCGTCGGCCACGCGCCGAAAGACCCCGATATGGGGCGCTACCGAAACGCCGATTGGTTCCGCGACCTCATAGCCGCCGCCAAAACCAAACGCCGCACCGGCCGCGGTAAAGGACCGATTTAACGGCCGCCGGGGCCTCGGCGCTCCGCTCATTGGGTAGGTCAGTACGTACGGCGAACCGCAGGCAATATAAATGAAAGAGGATTGGACCGAAGAGCAGGTGCGAAAATACGTCGGCGACGGCAACGATACGCACGTCGTCCCGGTCAACGTCGCCGCCGCGGCCGGCCAACGCATCCTAAACTTCCGAGCGGTTGAGGAGATACTCGCGCGGTCCGAGCGCATAGCCGTAGCCGATTGCTTTTGCCGGAAAAAGATGCAACGTTGCGAACACACCCTCGAGGGCTGCATGTTTCTGGGGCCGTGGTACGACGACGCGGTCGAAGAGGGTTACGCCCGGGCCGCTACGCGCGAGGAAGCGCTGGCAATCCTAAAAAGGACGTACGACGACGGCCTGGTCCTGGTAGCGGCGGAGGCGGACGAGGGTCCTTTTAAAATTTGCGCTTGCTGTTCGTGTTGTTGTTTCCAATTCGCCGCGATGCGGAAATTCGGTATGAAGAACGCGTTGTTGACCTCGACCTACGTCGCGGCCCACGACGGCGACCTCTGCGCGGCTTGCGGGGCGTGCGTCGAGCGCTGCCACTTCGGCGCGGTGGGCCGCGGCGGCGAGGGCATTGTATTCGATCCGGGAGCGTGTTTCGGCTGTGGCCTGTGCGTAGGAACCTGCCCCACCGGCGCGCGGACGCTGGTCGAAAAATAACGTCGACATTAGGCGATTTTAACGAAACGCCCCGCTTACGCGGGGCGTTTCTCAGTTTAGCCGTCCTCTTGCCGGCGAACGATATCAGAAGTTATGAGTCAAAGTTATGCGATGAGAGCCCGGGTGGACCAGGTCGCCTAAACTCAAGAACGCAGAGGGGTTTTTGACCGCAACGTAGCCCTCGGCGAAATCGTAGTTTAAGGTCCAATTCTCGCTCGGACGGTAACACGCGCCGGCGAACATCGTATTCCTCGGGACCACGAGTACGTTCTGTCGCCACCCGGCCTTGAACGACACGTCGTCGGTGAACCACCGCTCGAGCCCCACCTGCGTACTGGTCGCGAGGTCGTCGAAGCTGTACTCGTTGAATATACGCCCCATATGGTCGAGTTCGTCGTAACCCAGGTGTACAAGGTTGACGTTGTAGTCGAAGGCGACGGTCGTCTTTTCATCGGGGTAAAGGGCAAAGCCCGGTCTGAAAGCGAGGTCGTATTCCAAGCCTTCGCCCACCCGGTAGTCGACGTCATGTTCGTCTATCGCCACCTCAGGCGCGATTTTAAAGTCGAACTTTAGGCCGACACCCACCTTCGACCACGGCATCGTCCGGTAATCGGCTTGGCCCAAGAACCGCGTCGCCGAAGCTTTGAAGCCGTCGTGCCTCGGATACCAGTACCAGTACCACGTCTCGGAGTACAAGAGGTCCAACGAGTTCCTAAGTACCTGTAGGCCGCCGGCGAAGCCCAAGTGCGTGTCCCCCGAACGATAGAACGCGCCGCCGATAAACTCGACGTTGGTCAACGTTAACTCGGCGAAGCTCCACCCCGACTCCGGTTCCCAACGTCCGTATTCGTACCACTTCTCATCGGAGGTAGCGTCGGTATAGGAAACCCTTCCGGAAGCGCCCAAAGCCCACGAGCCGAGGTCAAACGCTACCACGGCCTCGGCCTGCTCACTCGGCACGCTGAACGTGTACGCGTCGCTTTCCCAATAACCGACTTCCGGGACCGAAACGCCGGACAGCCCCACCGAAAACGTCGTCCAATCGACGCCTCCTCCGAAGGCGGCGACGGTAGAACCGGAGCGGAAAACGCCCAAACCCGACGCCGCCGCGGCGACGTTAAACGTGAGTTCAGCGGCTGCTTCGCCGGGCTCCGGTGGCGTACCAGGTTCGCCCTTGCCGCCTCCTTCGCTGTATTTAATCGAACCGAACGACCAGTCGCCGCCTACGTCGAGAAGTACCGCGGAACGGGCGTAATAAACCAATTTCGCGGGGTTTGCGGCGTAGCTCACTAGCGCGTTGTCTTCGGCGTTGAATTCCACGCTGGTCCCGCTATCGAAAGCCGGCAACGCAAGCGCGGTTCCGGTCGACAGTACCAGGGCGCAAGCGACGTGCAAGGCCAAGCCGTCCGGCGAAGCGCGTATAGCGCGTAGCTTACACATAATCGCCTCCTAGTTGACGTCTTACGACCCGTTTGCGACTAGAAGCTGTAGGTCAACGTGATGCGGTGGCCGCCCGGGCGAATGATGTCTTTCAAAACTATGAACGCGGTGAGCCTGTCGATCGCGATTACGCCCTCGCTGTAGTCGTAGTTAAACGACCAGTTCTCGTTGGGGCGGTAGTAAGCACCTGCGAACATAGTGTTGCGCGGGTACGCTAATATGTTTTGACGCCAACCGGCCTTTGCGGAAACGTCCTCCGTAAACCAACGCTCCAAACCTACTTGGGTGTTGGTCCACGTTTCGGTTAACTTATGCTCTCCGCTTACTTTGCCGGTATCGTCGAGCGTATCCACGCCGATACTGACGAAGTTGACGTTGTAGTCGAACGCGAGCGTGGTCTGCTCGTCGGGATAGAAGGCGAAACCCGGCAATACCCTGACGTCGTATTCCGACCCTTCGGCTATGTCGTAGTCCAAGCCGTCGTCGGTGACTGTTACGTTCGGCGTTATTTTCCCGTCGAAGTTTACGCCCAAAGCGAATTTCGACGAAGGCATAAAGCGGTAGCCTGCACGCATTAGGATCCTCATAGCCGTAGCTTCGCCGCCCACCATCGCCTCGTACGGCTCGTCAAACTCGACCCTGTTTTTCAACATTTGGGCGCCGCCCGCGGCGTGAAATCGCGTGCCGTTGGTTCGGTAAAAGATGCCGCCAAGGAATTCCATGTCGGTCAACGCAAGCTCGTATGAAGCGACGTCATCAGTCTCGTCTTCCGCGATATGAGCGGTGCGGGCGTACTTCCCGGCGAAGCCGAAAGCCCAAGGGTTACTATCTAAGGCGAGGATACCCGTTACGTGCTGAGCCGGGATGCTGAACGACAAGACCTCGCCCTCGAAATAATTCAACTCCGGGAACGTCGTGCCGGTAGAGCCAATGGAAATGTTATCCCAGTTATACCCGCCGTCCACGGCGAATACGATATCCCCCATTCTGAACGCCGCGAGGCCGGAACCTCCCCCCGAAGTATTGAGCTTCCGCTCGGACGCGGATTC
>JAUWLW010000061.1 GCA_030613505.1 Candidatus Zixiibacteriota bacterium | reverse complement strand
AAATCCTGGTACTCCGCCATCCCCTTGTGCGCCAGCACGCGCGTTATGGCGCTCGTCAACGTAGTCTTCCCGTGGTCCACGTGCCCTATCGTCCCCACGTTAACGTGCGGCTTAGTCCGCTCAAACTTCGCCTTGGCCATGGCGTCAAAACCTCCGATGTCCTCAAGCGAGGGGTTTTTGTCTCTGCTTTTATACTATTTGCCAATAATATTTACTATTACACGACGTACGCGCCCGCCGCCGCGACCGGGGCGAGGCGCGAAGTTGCAATGTATAACACAAAACGCCTTAAAAGTAAAGCATTATTACGCTTAAAACGCATACGGCACCTAAAATTCCGGTACGAACCCCCGAGTAAGTCGCAGAATATGGTCGGCGATATTTTTCGGGACCTTATCGTAACGCAGGAACTCGAGCGAATAGGTCGCGCGCCCCTGCGTAATGGACCGGAGGCCGGTGGCGTAACCGAAGGTCTCGGCGATGGGGCACACGGCCTTTATTATCTCGGCGTCGGCGCGGTGCTCCATCCCTATGACCTCGGAGCGGCGGCCGTTGAGGTCGTTTATAACGTCGCCGACGTAATCTTTGGGCGTCATGATCTCTATCGTACCGTACGGCTCGAGTAACTCGGGCTGGGCTTTCAGCATAGCCTCGCGGAAAGCCTGCTGGGCCGCGATCTCGAACGCGATGGGCGTCGACTCCACGGGGTGGGAAGAACCGTCGTAAATCGCAACGGCCAGCCCCGACACCGGGAACCCCGCCAGCACGCCGGCATCCAGCGCCCCCCGGACGCCGCGCTCGGCGGCCGCCACGTATTCTTTCTCCAGAACGCCGCCGGACAGGCGATTCTCGAACGCGAAGTCGCCGTCGGGGTTGGGACGGACCTCGAGGCATACGTGGCCGTACTGGCCTTTGGGGCCCGCCGGTTTGACGAACTTCCCCTCGCCTCGTCCCACGGCCGATACCGTCTCCTTATACGCCACTTGCGGCGGCCCGACGTTAGCCGCGACGCCGAACTCCCGGGTCATGCGCTTGGTCAATATGTCCAAATGCAGCTCGCCCATCCCGGAGATAATGGTCTGGCCCGTGGCCTCATCGTAGCGGACCTTGAAGGTGGGGTCCTCCTCCGCCAACTTAGCCAGCGAGTCGTTCAAGGCCTCCTCGTCGGTTTTGGTCTTGGGCTCGATGGCGACCGAAACCACCGGCTCGGGGAACCTTATGCGCTCCAGCAGGATGGGGTGTTTGTCGTCGCACAGGGTATCGCCGGTAAAGGTGTTCTTCAGACCGACGACGGCGACGATGTCTCCCGCGTATACGGCCTCTACGTCTTCGCGGTCGTTGGCGTGCATCTCGAGCAGCCGCCCCAACTTCTCGCGCTTGCCGGTATTGGTGTTGAAAGCCGTGGCCCCGGCGCGCCGCTTCCCCGAATAAGCGCGGATAAACGTGAGCCGGCCCACGTACGGGTCCCTCATAATTTTAAACGCCAGCGCCGAGAACGGCTCGTCGTCGGCCGCCCGACGGACGTCGGTTTCCTTCCGACCCGGCTTGTGGCCTATCACGGGCGGCACGTCCGCCGGCGACGGCAAGAAGTCGACGACGGCGTCTATGAGCAACTGGACGCCTATGTTCCTCAGCGCCGAGCCACAAAATACGGGGACGATGGCATAGTCCAGCGTCGCCCGGCGGACAGCGGCCACGAGCTCGCTCTGGGTCAACTCGCGGCCGTCGAGGAAAGCTTCCATCGCGGCCTCGTCCACCTCGGCCAGCGACTCGAGCAGGTTTTTACGCCAGGCCATGATCTCGGCCTGGCGCTCCTCGCGCAGGCTGTACAGGCTTATGGGGTCGTAGTTCTTCCCCAGCGAGTCGGCGTCGAAGATGTACGGCGTCAGCGTTATGAGGTCGGTAACGCCGACGAAAGTGTCCTCGGCGCCCACGGGCACCTGCATCGGCACGGCGTTGGCGGCCAGCTTATCGCGGAGGTCGCTAACCGCGGCGAAGAAGTCGGCGCCGACGCGGTCCATCTTGTTTACGAAGACTATGCGCGGTATATGGTAGCGGTCCGCCTGGCGCCATACGGTCTCCGATTGCGGCTCCACGCAGCCGACGGCGCACAGGACGACGACGGCGCCGTCGAGGACGCGGAGCGACCTCTCGACCTCGACGGTGAAGTCCACGTGACCGGGGGTATCGATAATATTTATGCGGTGGTCGCGCCACGATACCGTGGTCGCCGCGGCGGTAATGGTGATGCCGCGCTCGCGCTCGAGCTCCATCCAATCCATTTCCGCGGCGCCCTCGTCGACCTCGCCGATCTTGTACGTCTTGTCGGTGTAGTACAAGACCCGCTCGGTGACGGTGGTCTTGCCGGCGTCGACGTGGGCCGCAATCCCCACGTTCCTTACCTGCTCTATGGGCGACTTCCGCGGCATAACTCCATAGTTAAAGAAACCATCCCCGGCAAGGGATGGCTCTACAGCTCCCCAAGCCCAAGGACCTCAGCCCGTATCGGAACGAGCGCGTTGTACCGGATTATTTATCATCGACCAGCCGTACCCCCCGCGGTGATTACCAGCGGTAATGGGCAAAAGCCTTGTTGGCCTCGGCCATCCGGTGCGTGTCCTCCTTTTTCTTATGCGCCGCGCCGGCGCCCTTGGCGGCGTCCAGGATCTCTCCGGCCAATTTATCCTCCATCTTGTATTCCGACCTGGCCAAAGCCGCGGCCTTGAGCCAACGTATGGCCAGCGCCCCGCGCCGCTGCTGCGGTACTTCGACCGGCACCTGGTACGTGGCGCCGCCGACTCGCCGGGACTTGACTTCCAGCGACGGCTTGACGTTGTTAAGGGCCCGGTTGAATACGGCCAGCGGGTCTTCGCCCGTTTTTTCGGCCACGATGTCCATCGCGCGGTAGAATATACCCTCGGCCACGGAACTTTTGCCGCGCGACACGATGTTATTGACGAACCTCGTCACGAGGGGCGACCCGAACTTGGGGTCGGGGGGCCAACTGCGTTTATCGGGTTTGCGCGAACGCGCCATTGTGCGTTAAACCTCCGCGTTACGACGTCGCCCGGAAGGCGGTCTTACTTCGCCTTCTTGGGCTTTTTGGCGCCGTATTTCGACCGGCCACGGTTGCGATCCGACACCCCCGAGGCGTCGAAGGCGCCGCGAATAATGTGATAACGGACGCCCGAGATATCCTTGACGCGGCCTCCGCGCACCAGGACGATCGAGTGCTCCTGCAGGTTGTGGCCCACGCCGGGGATATAGGCCGTCACTTCGGTGCCGGTAGTAAGCCGCACCCGAGCCACCTTGCGGAGCGCCGAATTGGGTTTTTTGGGCGTCACGGTCCACACGCGCGTACAAACGCCACGGCGCTGCGGGCATTTGGCGAGCGCGGGCGACTTCGACTTCCTCCGCACCCGGGCGCGGCCGTGTCGTACGAGCTGATTTATAGTAGGCATAATCTCTCCGTTAGCCGCCGCAAGACGCAGCGTTACTTCTCGCTAACCAGTTCCTCCTCGGCCTCCGCCGGGACCTCCGGGACCTCCTCTTCGACTTGGAGGGTTAACTTGGACGCGTCGAAGACGCCCAGGCCCGCCGGGATCAAGTGTCCCATGATGACGTTCTCTTTCAGGCCCAATAGGTTATCCCGCTTGCCGGCGAAAGCAGCTTCCGCCAGGATGTGAGTCGTCTTCTGGAAGGAGGCCGCGCTGATGAACGAGTCGGTGGAAAGCGCCGCCTCGGTTATACCCTGTAAGATAGGGCTGGCCGTGGCCGGCTTCTTTCTCTGGCCTATTATTTTCTCGTTGCCGTCGCGGAACGTGAACTTGTCCACCACCTGCTCGGGCAGGAACTTGGTATCGCCCACCGTCTCTATCTTCACCTTCCGCAGCATCTTGCGCACGATGCTCTCGAGGTGTTTGTCGTTGATGTCGACACCCTGCAGCCGGTAGACCTCCTGGATCTCGTTCACCAGGTACTCCTGGACCTCTTTGTCGCCCTTGACGCGGAGGATGTCGTGGGGGTCGATGTTGCCGTCGCACAGCTGTTGGCCGGCGGTCACGAGGTCGCCTTCGTGAACCTTCAGGTGCTTCCCCTGCGGAATTTCGTATTCCTTGGCTTGATGTTCGCCGGCGACGACTACTCTACGCTTACCCTTCCGCGTCCCCTTGATTTCGACGTGGCCGTCGATCTCGGCGATTATGGCCGGGTTTTTAGGCCGGCGCGCCTCGAACAATTCCGCGACGCGCGGCAAGCCGCCGGTGATGTCGCGGGTCTTGCCGATCTCGCGCGGGAGCTTGACCAGCAGGCTGCCGGCCTTGACCTGGTCTCCGTCGTGGACGCTGAGGTACCCGCCGTACGGAACGGGATATTCGACGCTTTTTCCGCGGCCGGCGGTGCGGACGACGATGTGGGGGTCGAGGTCCTTGCGCCTGGTACCGCCCACGACGACGCGCTGGATTAAGCCCGCGGCGTCCACCTCTTCGCGAAGGGTAACGCCGTCAATTACGTCGCGCAGTTCGACCTTGCCGCCGACGTCGGCGAGAATGGGCTCGCTGTAGGGGTCCCACTCGTATATAACCTGGCCCTTCTCCAACAGCTGGCCGTCCTCCACCTTCAGCGTCGCGCCGTACGGCACGGTGTACTTTATCCGGTCCCGGCCTTCCTCGTCGACGATATTCAACTCCGCGTTGCGCGACAGGACGACCGTCGAACCGTCGGGCCTTTCGACTTTGCGCAGCCGCTCGAAGCGGGCGTTACCGGCGACTTTGGCCAAGATCTTGGACTGTTCCACGATGCGGCTGGCCGTACCGCCGACGTGGAAGGTGCGGAGCGTAAGCTGCGTTCCGGGTTCGCCGATGGACTGGGCCGCCACGACGCCCACCGCCTCGCCCACGTCCACCAGCTTGCCGGTGGCGAGGTTTTTGCCGTAGCAGTGGGTGCACACCCCCCGGCGCGACTCGCACGTCAGGACGGACCGTATTTTGGCCGACGTAACGTTGGACATCTCGATCTTCTCGGCCTCTTCCTCGTCTATGAGCTGGTTGGCGGCGACGATGAGCTCGCCGGTAACCGGGTCGTACACGTCCTCCAACGCCACGCGCCCCAGCACGCGGTCGCCCAGCGACGCGATTACCTCCTCGCCCTCCTTGAGGGCCGCCATCTCGATGCCGAGCAGCGTGCGGCAGTCGTCCTCGGTCACGATGAGGTCGTGGGCCGCGTCCACCAGCCGCCGCGTGAGGTAGCCGGCGTCGGCGGTCTTGAGCGCCGTGTCGGCCAAGCCCTTGCGGCCGCCGTGCGTCGAAATGAAGTACTCCAGCACCGACAGGCCCTCGCGGAAGTTGGAGAGGATGGGCTGCTCGATGATCTCGCCGATGCGGCCGGTGATCTTCTTCTGCGGCTTGGCCATCAGGCCCCGCAGGCCGCAGAGTTGGCGGATCTGGTTCTGCGAGCCCCGCGCCCCGGAATCCGCCATAATGAACACCGGGTTGAAACCCTTGGCGTCCTTCGACAAACGCTCGAAGACCAACTCGCCCAGGACGTCGGTAGTCCTGGTCCACGCGTCGATGACCATGTTGTAGCGCTCGCCGTACGTTATAGCTTGCTGCTTGTAGAGCTTATCGATCCTCTCGACCTCGCGCTTGGTCTCCTCGATGAGGGTCGCTTTTTCGGGCGGCACGACCAGGTCGTCGACGCCGAAGGTGACGCCGGCCAACGTAGCATGCAAGAAGCCCAGGTCCTTCAGGCTGTCCAAAAGCGAGACCGTGCAGGCGAGGCCGTATTTTTTATAGATTTCCGCTATTATCCCGCCCACCGTTTTCTTGTCGACCGTTTTGTTGACGAAGATGAAGTCGTCCGGCAGAACCTCGTTGAACAGCACTCGGCCTACGGTGGTGTCGATCAGCTCGCCGTACATGCGGACCTTCACCTTGGCGTATCGGCCCACTTCGCCCAGCTCGTAGGCCAACGTGGCCTCGTCGGCGTCGGCGAAGGCTTTGCCCTGGCCCCTTTCGCCTTCCTTGGGCTTGGTGAGGGCGTAACACCCCAGGACGATATCCTGGGTAGGCGTAGCGAGCGGCTTGCCGTGCGCCGGCGAAAGGATGTTGCGCGTGCTGGCCATCAACAGCTTGGCCTCGAGCTGGGCCTCGGGCGAGAGCGGGATATGAACCGCCATCTGGTCGCCGTCGAAGTCGGCGTTGAAGGCGGTGCATACCAGCGGGTGTATCCTGATGGCGGAGCCCTCGACCAGCACCGGCTTGAAAGCCTGTATGCCGAGGCGGTGCAGCGTGGGCGCGCGGTTGAGCATTACCGGGTAGTCTTGGATGCACTCTTCCAGGATGTCCCACACCTCGGGCTTTACCTGCTCGACGAGGCGCTTGGCGCTCTTGATGGTGTGGACGAAGCCGTGTTCTTCGAGCTTCTGGATGATGAAGGGCTTGAAGAGCTCGAGCGCCATCTTTTTGGGGATGCCGCACTCGTGGAGCTTAAGCTCCGGCCCGACGACGATGACGGCGCGGCCGGAGTAGTCCACCCGCTTACCCAACAGGTTCTGACGGAAGCGCCCCAGCTTGCCCTTGAGATTGTCGGACAGCGACTTGAGGGGCCGGTTGTTGACGCCGCGCACGGCGTATCCCCGCCGGCCGTTGTCCAACAGCGCGTCCACCGACTCCTGCAACATCCTCTTCTCGTTGCGGAGGATGACGTCCGGCGCCTTGAGCTCGGTCAGCTTACGGAGGCGGTTGTTCCGGTTGATCACGGTCCGGTAGAGGTCGTTGAGGTCCGAAGTGGCGAAGCGGCCGCCGTCGAGCGGCACCAAAGGCCTGAGGTCCGGCGGCAGCACCGGGAGGACTTCCAGTATCATCCACTCCGGTCGGTTCCCCGACTTACGCAACGATTCGACGAGCTGCAGCCTCTTCAAATAAGTCTTCCGCTTCTGCTTCGATTTCGTCTCCTCGATGTCGACCTTGAGCTCCACCGACAACGTCTCCAGGTTCAGCTCCTCGAGCAGTCGCCGGACGGCGGGCGCCCCCATCTCGGCGACGAATTCGCCGGGGAACTTCTCGTAGAGGCGGCGGTACTGCTCCTCCGAGATAACCTGGCCGGCGGCGAGGTCGGTCTCGGACTTAAGGCCCGGGTCGACCACCAGATAGGAGGCGTAGTAGACCACGCGCTCCAGGTCCCGGCTCGAGATGCCCAACAGGTTGGCGACGTAATTGGGCGCGCCCTTGACGAACCATATGTGGGCCACCGGCGAGACTAGTTTGATGTGGCCCATACGCTCGCGGCGCACCCGCGACTCGGTCACCTCGACGCCGCAGCGGTCGCAGACGACGTTGCGGTTCTTGATGCGCTTGTATTTGCCGCAGGCGCACTCCCAATCCTTGGTGGGACCGAATATGCGCTCGCAGAACAGGCCGTCCCGTTCCGGCCGGAACGTCCGGTAGTTGATTGTCTCGGCCTTCTTCACCTGGCCGTGCGACCACGAGAGGATCTTCTCGGGCGAGGCTATGCCGATGGTGACGGCCGCAAACTCTTTTCGTTGCTTTCTCTTATCGTCGTAAAGTCCCCAGATCACTTTTTCCCCCGACGCGTTTAGGCCGGTACCGGCGCCGCGGTCGGGCGCCGGCGAGCGGGTCCGGCCTTACGCCTCCTCCGGATGAACGTCAAGGCACAATGCCCGGAGTTCGTTAATTAAAACGTTGAACGATTCGGGCGTGTCGGCTTCCGGTATGTTGCGGCCCTTGACGATGGCCTCGTAGGTGCGCGCACGCCCCAGGACGTCGTCCGACTTGATGGTCAACAGCTCCTGCAGCGTGTACGCCGCGCCGTACGCCTCCAGGGCCCAAACCTCCATCTCGCCGAAGCGCTGGCCGCCGAACTGGCCCTTTCCGCCCAACGGCTGCTGCGTCACCAGCGAGTACGGCCCCACCGACCGCGCGTGGATCTTGTCGTCGGCCAGGTGCAGCAATTTAAACAGGTAGATGTACCCGACGGTCACGTCGTGGCTGAACGGTTCGCCGGTGCGGCCGTCGTACAGCGTAATCTTTCCCGAGGCCGGGATGTCGGCCTCCTCCAGGTACCGCTTTATCTCGTCTTCGGAACCGCCCTCGAAAATCGGGCACTCGAAGAACTTATTCAGCTTGTGGGCCGCCCACCCGAGGTGGGTCTCGAAGATCTGCCCCACGTTGAGGCGGCTCGGCACGCCCAACGGGTTGAGGACGATGTCGATCGGCGTGCCGTCTTCCATATAGGGCATATCTTCTTCCGGCACGATTTTGGCCACGACGCCCTTGTTGCCGTGCCGTCCGGCCATCTTGTCGCCGATGGTGAGGCGTCGGTTGCGGGCGACGTACACCTTGACCATCTTGAGCACGCCCGGCGGCAAGTCGTCGCCCTTGCGGATGCGGTCGGTCTCCTTGTCTATCTGGCTCGAGACCTCGTGGACGTAATTGTGGAATCGGCTCACCACTTTCTCCACGTTCCGCCCCACGACGCCGTGCATCCGTACGCGGCGTTCGACCACCGGCTCCAGTATCTTTTTGCGGAGCGCGGCGGGCGTCACTTTGGCCCCCTTGGCCAACAGCGCCCCGCCGGTCAAGTCGTCAACCAGCCGGTAGTTGAAGGTATTCCCCAACAGGAGTTTCGTGAGCTGCTTCTCGCACACCTCGCGCGCGGCGTCGACCTTCTGCTTCTTCTCGTTCTCGAGCTTGTCGATGCGCCTGGCCTCGTCGGCGCGGGCGCGGCCGTCGGCGCGCTCCCGCTCCTTGCGCGAGAAGGCTTTTACGTCGACGACGATGCCGCTCATCCCGGGCGGCGCTTTGAGCGAAGCGTCGCGCACGTCGCCCGCCTTCTCGGCGAAGATAGCCCGCAGCAGCCGCTCCTCCGGCGTGAGCTCGGACTCGCCCTTGGGCGCCACCTTGCCCACCAGTATGTCGCCGGCGTGCACCTCGGCGCCGACGCGTATTATCCCATGCTCGTCGAGGTTCTTGAGCGCGTCGGAGCCGACATTGGGGATGTCGCGGGTGATCTCCTCCCGGCCCAGCTTGGTCTCGCGGCACTCGATCTCGAATTCCTCGACGTGGATGGAAGTGAAGCCGTCGCTCTCGACCAGCCGCTTACTCACGACGATGGCGTCTTCGAAGTTGTAGCCCATCCACGGCATGAACGCGACGAGGATGTTCCGGCCCAACGCGAGCTCGCCGTTCTTGGTGGCCGGGCCGTCCGCGATCACCTGGCCGGCCTTTACCCGGTCGCCCTTATTGACGATGGGAACCTGGTCGAAACAGGTGTCCTGGTTCGTCCGCTCGTGCTTCTTAAGTCTGTAGTGGTCCGGCTCGAACCACCCGTAGGCGGCGTCGTCCTCGGCGGTATCGGGGCGGATGACGATGGCGTCGGCCGTGACCTTTTCGACCGTACCCGCGGCCTTGGCCGTCACGATTACCCCCGAATCCCGGGCCACGCGGCCCTCCATGCCGGTGGCGACGTACGGCGCTTCGGTATTCACCAACGGCACCGCCTGCCGCTGCATGTTGGACCCCATGAGGGCGCGGTTGGCGTCGTCGTGCTCCAGGAACGGGATCAAAGAGGTGGAGATGGAGACGATCTGGCGCGGCGATATATCGACGAAGTCCACCTCCCGGGGTTCGATCAGAATGAACTCGCCCCGCCGGCGCGCGTATATGTAGTCGGTGGTAAAACGCCCCCGGCTGTCCACGGGTGCGTTGGCCTGGCCGATGGTGTAGTTGTCCTCTTCGCCGGCGTCGAGGTAGACCACCTCGTCGGTGACGCGGCCTTTCTTCGCACGCAAGTACGGCGTCTCGATGAACCCGAACTCGTTAATCCGGGAGTAGGTCGCGAGGCTGGTGATGAGGCCGATATTAGGCCCCTCCGGCGTCTCGATGGGGCACATCCGGCCGTAGTGGGTGTAGTGGACATCGCGCACCTCGAAGTTGGCGCGCTCGCGGGAGAGGCCGCCGGGGCCGAGCGCCGAGAGGCGCCGCTTGTGGGTGAGTTCGGCCAGCGGGTTGATCTGGTCCAGGAACTGGCTAAGCTGGCTCGAGCCGAAGAACTCCTTTACCGCGCTGGTGAGCGGTTTCGCGTTCACCAGGTCCCGCGGCATGCTCTCCTCCAGGTCGAGGATGCTCATCCGCTCGCGGATGACCCGCTCCATGCGCGTCAGGCCCACTTGGAAGCGGTACTCCAACAGCTCGCCCACCGCGCGCACCCGCCGGTTACCGAGATGGTCGACGTCGTCCGCCTCGCCCTCCTTGGCGTGCAGCGTGGCCAGCTTTCGCACCGCCTCGAGTACGTCTTCGCCGTGCAGCGTCCTGTCCTCCAACGGGAAGTCCAAACCCAACTTCACGTCGAGCTTGCGGCGGCCCACCTTGCTCAGGTCGTACCGCTTGCGGTTGGCGAAGAGGTTCTCGAACGCGGCCTCCGCCGTCTCCAGGTTGGAGAGGTCGCCCGGGCGGATCTCGTTGTAGATCTTGATCAACGCGTCGGCGCGGGTCTTGACGCGGCTTTCGTCGTCTTTGCGCAACGTCGGCAACATGGCGCCGACTTCGAGGCCGTTACGCGAGGCCAGGGTATCCACCGCCTTGACACGGTTGTCGCGCAGGAGGTCGAGCACGTTCTCGTCGATTTGGGTGAACCGCTTGAAGAGGGTCGTACCCTCCGCGGTCATAACATCCGAGGCCAGGTAGTTACCGAGCAGGCCCGTCCGCCGCGACACGTTGACCGGCTCCACGTCGAAGAAGAGCCTGGCGATTTCGCCCGCGTCGCCGTAGCCGAACGCGCGCAGCAATACCGTTATCGGTATGCGCGGCTGCCGGTTCGTCCGGTCGATGGAGAAGTTAACGACGCCGTTGACGTCGAACGCGATCTCGAGCCAGGCGCCGCGATGGGGGATGATGGACGCGCCGTAGAGGACCTTCCCGCTGGAGTGTTCCGTTTGTTTGAAGACCAACCCCGGCGAGCGGTGCAACTGGGAGACGATGACCCGCTCCGCGCCGTTGATAATGAACGAACCGCGCTCGGTCATCATCGGGATCTCGCCCAGGTAGAGCTCCTCTTCCCGGATGTCGACCACCCGCGGTTCTTTGTCCCGCGCCTCGCGATCGCGTACCACGAACCGGAACTTGGCGCGCAGCGGCACGCCGTACGTCATCCCCTTGACCTTACATTCCTCGATGGTGTACTTAGTGTAGCCGATGTTGTACTCGACGAACTCGAGGTAGGAATCGCCGTTGAAGTCGTAGATGGGGAACGTATTGTCGAAGATGTACTGCAAGCCCTGGGAGGCGCGCTTGGTGGGCAGCGTCAGGTGCTGCAGGAAGTCCTCGTACGACTTCTTTTGGATCTCCAACAGGTTCGGGATGTCAATCGGCTCGACCTCGTCGGCAAAAGATATTCTTTTTATCGTCAAACCCCCAGCACTCCTTCAAGCTTTCGCCTGGTAAAGGGCGCAGCCGCCGGCAGCCGAACCGGCCGCGTCGCCGCGCCCAACTCGCCTCGGCCTTTACCCACCGGTGCCTTACTCCAACTCAACGGTAGCCCCGACCTCTTCCAGCTTTGCTTTAACCTGCTCGGCGTCCTCTTTCGACAAACCTTCCTTGACGGGAGAGGGCGCGCCGTCCACGAGCTCTTTGGCCTCTTTCAAACCCAGCCCCGTAACCTCGCGGACCACTTTGATAACCGGAATCTTATTGTCGCCGATGGCCTTCAACGTTACGTTAAATTCGGTTTTCTCCTCCGCGGCCTCCGCCGCCTCGGCCGGGGCCGCCCCCGCCGCCGCGACTACCATCGGCGCCGCGGCCGTAACGCCGAATTCCTCTTCAAGCTCCTTCACCAGCTCCGAAAGCTCGAGGACCGTCATCGACTTTATGGCTTCCTTGATCTCTTCCTTGGTCATAAACCTTTCGCCCGAACGGGCTTTCCTCCTTAAACAATACCGAATAGATTACAACGCAATTCCGCGGCTACTCGGCCGAGGCCGCGGCTTCCTCTTCTCTTCTCTTATCTGCGACGGCGGCGAGCGTCGCGACCGCCTTACGAAGCACTCCCGCCAAAACGGCGGCCAGCGAGGCATGGGGCGACTTCATGGCCGCGAACAGCATCGCCAGGAGCACGTCGCGCGGCGGCGTCCTGGCCAGCGCGCCGATCTTCTCCGGCCCGATGAATTCGCCGCCCAACAGGCCGCCCTTGATGGCGAAGCTTCCGTACTCCTTGCGGAAATCCACCAGGATCTTCGCGACGACGACCGGCTCCTCGCCCACGAAGGCGATGCCGGTAGCGCCTTCCAACAAAGTTCGTAAAGTCTCGGCCGGCGTTTCGGCCAGGGCGCGTTCCGCCAACGTGCGCTTGGCGACGACGTAGCGCGAGCCCTGTGCGCGCAGCTTGGCGCGAAGCTCGGTCATGCCGGCTACGTTTACGCCGCGGAAATCGGTAAACACCGCGCCGCCGGTCTCGCCGAAGGCCGTCTTGAGGTCGGCCAGTATCGCTTCCTTCTTCTGTTTACTAATAGGCATTTCGCAGCACCGTCGCTTGGGCGGCGTTAGCCGCTGGCCAACGCCGAAGCCTCCTGCTTGCTCACGCGGAGGCCGGGGCCCATCGTGCTCGAGATCGTCAGCCTCCGGAGGTATTGCCCCTTCGCCGCCGCCGGCCGCGCCCTCACGACGGCCTCGATCGCCGCCGCGGCGTTCTCAGTTAGCTGCTCGTCGGTGAACGATAGGCGGCCGACCGTCATATGCACATTCCCCAACTTGTCGACGCGGTAATCCACCTTGCCCTTCTTAATGTCCACCACCGCCTTCGCGACGTCGAACGTCACGGTCCCGGTCTTGGGGCTGGGCATCAATCCACGGGGCCCGAGCAACTTACCCAACCGCGCGACGTCCTTCATCACGTCGGGCGTCGCCACGATGCGGTCGAAATCGAGCCAATTCTCCTTCTCTATCTTCGTGAGGTACTCCTCCAAGCCGGCGTAGTCGGCCCCGGCTTCCTCCGCCTCGCGCACCTTCTCGCCCTTGGTCAGGGCCAGGACGCGCACCGCCTTGCCGGTCCCGTGGGGCAGAACCACCGAACCGCGGACCATCTGGTCGGCGTGCCGCGGGTCGACGCCCAACCGGAACGCCAAGTCCACCGTCTCGTCGAAGCCGGCGTAGGCCGCTTCGCGCACCAGCTTTATGGAATCCGCCAGCGCGTACTCGGCCCCGCGGTCAACCTTCGTCTTCGCTTCCGCGTACTTCTTTCCCGCCACGTGCTAATCCTCCGACCTCCGAGGGGATCGTCACTCGACCGTGATGCCCATCGAACGGGCGGTCCCCTCGATTATCTTCACCGCGGCCTCGAGCGACGCCGCGTTCAGGTCCGCCATCTTCGTGCGCGCGATGTCCTCTAGCTGCTCGTACGTCACCGTCGCGACCTTTTCACGGTTCGGCTCCGGCGAGCCCTTGGCGATATTGGCCGCCTTCTTGAGCAGGATCGCCGCCGGCGGCGTCTTGATCTCGAAAGTGAAGGACTTATCGTGATAGACGGTGATGACGACGGGTACGATGAGCCCTTCCTTGTCCTTGGTGGCCTCGTTGAACTGCTGGCAGAAGGCCATGATGTTCACGCCGTGTTGGCCCAGCGCGGGCCCCACGGGCGGCGCCGGGTTCGCCTGCCCCGACGGCACCTGCAATTTGATCTTCTTGAATACCCTTTTTACAGCCATAACCAAGGCCTCCGGCCGCGCGACGCCGCGTCGCTAGCGGGCCTTCTCGACCTCCGAGATATCCAACTCCACCGCCGTCGCGCGGCCGAAGACCGTCACCATAACCTTGCACTTGCCGCGGTCGGGATAAACCTCCTCCACCACGCCGGAGAAGTTGGCGAACGGGCCCGAGGTGATGTTGACGACGTCGCTCTCCTCGAAGTCGACCTCGACCTCGAGCTGGGGCTTGCGGCCCTCGACCTGGTCCAACACTATTTGGACCTCTTCGTCCGACAACGGCGTCGGCGTGGCGCCCGAGCCGACGAAGCCGGTGACCCCCGCTGTCCGCCGCACGAACCCCCAGGACTCCTCGCTGACCTTCATCTGGACCAGCACGTACCCGGGGAAGAAGACCTTCCTGCGGACGCTCTTGCCCTTTTTGGTCCGGGTGGTGACATCCTCCGCCGGAACGAGCAAGTTGTAGATCAAACCGCCCAGGTTCCGCTCGTCCACCGCGCGGTCAACAGCGGCCTTGACCTTCTGTTCGTGGCCCGTCAGCGTGTGGACTACGTACCACCGCACGTTCGGGTCTTCCACCCGAACCTGGTACGCGGAGCTTTCTCGCTCGTCGGGCACGGCTTCCGCCCCTTCGGTTCCCGCCGTCGCGGCACTTGCCTCTTCTTCGGCCAAAACCACCTCTCCCGCTCGCCTACAGGATGCGGAGCATTATCTCCATCAATAATTTATCCCAGACGCCGATCAACGCGGCGACCATCAGCGTCGTCATGATAACGACAATGGTCGAGGAGAAGACCTCGATCCACGTGGGCCAAGTTACTTTCTTCAGCTCGGCCTTGACCTCGACCAAAAAATTCCACAGTTTGCGCATTGCCGTCTTCTCCTCGCGCGCGTCCGGCGTATTCAGGGCCAGAGGGACTCGAACCCCCAACCGCCGGATTTGGAATCCGGTGCTCTGCCAAATTGAGCTATGACCCTATTTTATTTCTTTATGGGGCGTGTGCTTACGGCAGCGCGGGCAATACTTATTCAACTCGAGTCGGTCGGTATGCTTCTTCTTGTTCTTGGTGGTGGTGTAATTGCGCTCCTTGCACACCGTGCACTCGAGGGTTATTATCTGATTGGCTCCTTTTAAGGCCATGACTTACTCTTCGACGTCGGTAACGACGCCGGCGCCTACGGTGCGGCCGCCCTCGCGGATGGCGAACCGCAGCTCCTTCTCCATGGCGATGGGGATGATGAGCTCCACCTTCATCGAGACGCTGTCTCCCGGCATCACCATGTCCACCCCATCCGGGAGGTGGACCGCTCCCGTCACGTCCGTCGTCCGGAAGTAGAACTGCGGCCGGTAGCCGTCGAAGAACGGCTTGTGCCGCCCGCCCTCCTCTTTGGTCAGCACGTACACCTCGCCCGAGAACTTGGTG
>JAUWLW010000018.1 GCA_030613505.1 Candidatus Zixiibacteriota bacterium | reverse complement strand
CCGGCCTGCTCGACGACGCCGTGGCAGCTCGAGGCCGTCATCAAGACGCTCCTCGAGGACGGCTATCCCAAGGAGAACCTCGTCCTGTGCCAGAACGCCACCGTCGTCGTCGACCCCAAGGTGGGCGCGCGCCTCAACAAGCTACAGGGCGTCGCCGACAAGTTCGGCCTGGAGTTCCACTACCTGCAAGACCCCGACCAGGAGGAGTGGGTCCCCTACGAGCCCCCGGGCGAGATGCTCGTCCTCAGCGACGTGTACAAGAAGAAGGGCCTTTGGCTCCCCAAGTCCTTCCCCGGAACCAACATCATACACTTGCCGACGGTCAAGACCCACGTCTTCACGACGATGACGGGCGCGATGAAGAACGCCTTCGGCGGCCTGCTCAACATCGAGCGCCACTGGACCCACGCCGTCATCCACGAGACGCTGGTGGACCTGTTGACGATACAGCAGGATATCCACGCCGGCATCTTCGCGGTTATGGACGGGACCGTCGCCGGCGACGGCCCGGGCCCCCGGGCCATGCGGCCCGTCGTGGCCGACGTCATCCTGGCCTCCGCCGACCAGGTCGCCGTAGACGCCATATCCGCCAAGCTAATGGGCCTGGAGCCGCTCGAGCTCGACTTCATCCGGCTGGCCCACGAGCGGGGCCTGGGCGTCGGCGACCCCCGCGAGATAGAGCTCGTCGGCGACGACGTCTCCGGTATGAACCTCCACTTCTCGCCCCACGAGGACACTTTCGCCTCGCGCGGCCAGAAGGCGATATACCACGGCTGGCTCAAGCCACTCGAGCACTTCCTTTTACGGACGCCGCTGGTGCCCTGGTCGTACGCGGCCTCGCGCCTCTACCACGACGCCTTCTGGTATCCGTTCATAGGAAAGAAACGCGTCCAAAAGATATTGGACGAGAGCGAGTGGGGCAAGCTCTTCCTGCGCTACCCGCCGGAGGGGATGTACTGGAAGTAGAAAGGGGGTCTGGAGGGATGAATATACCGATTAAAGTATTAACGTCGCTCGCGCTCGTCGCGGCCGGGTTCTTCCCGGCGCCCGCGTTCGGCGTTGGAGCCGACGTTTTTATATTCGAGGTCGTAGCGGCCGGCTTCGGGGAATTCGCGGTTATCTCCGTGGGAGTTTCTATTGCCCTGGCCTCGACCAGCTGGGGAAGCGGCGACGAGGACTTCGTCCCGGGATTAGTCGCGGCATACGCAATATTTAGCGCGTATCCCCTCGCCGCGGCCGGCGGCGCCTATCTCGTAGGGGAAAACGTCGCCGAGCCTTCCGAAAATAAGGGCGCCGCCTTTGGCATAACCGTATTATCGGCGTACGGTCAAACGCTTGCCCTGGTCGGCACCGCAGCCCTGGTCGACGCCGCCTCCGACGATATCGACGAAGGTGCCTACACCAAAGCGTTAATAACCGATATTTTAACTAAGCCCTTACTCGTAACGTACGTATACAACAAAGCGAAGAAACCGGCCCAGACGCCGGCCGAAAGCCGGGGCCCTACTTTAGAACCTTACGTGGCCGTAACTACTGCCGGCAACGGCGCGCCGGTGCCGGTGTACGGCCTTTCGCTGTCTTTTTAATATTTAATCGAATACCGCCCGCTTTAGCGGGCGGTGCCTAACCAGCGAAGCGTCAAACCGCCGGCTTAAGCCGGCGGCCTATAAACGTACCACCCCTAAAAGAACTGCGCCGACCTTAAGGTCGGCCCCTACGTTAAATATTTAAAACGCCTCGTCGAATACCAGGTAAATCCCCTGCGAGTCCTTGCCGCGGCCGTAGTCGAGGCGCACGCGGGCCTCGCCGTCGCGCACCAGGTCGAGGCGCAGGCCGCCGCCGGCGGTGAGCATCACGTGGTCGAACGAGAAGTCGGCCACCGTGAAGCCGACGTCGCCCACGTCCACGAACAAAGCGCCCACCAGCCGCCACCACAGCGGTACGCGGACCTCCTCCTGGTAGGCTATCAGCCACCGGCCTCGCGCCCGCCCCTCCGGCTCGCCCCGCAGAAGCGCGGAGCCGCCCAGCTCCGCCATCGCCCAGAACGGCGGCGCGCCGTCCCGCCCCGAAAGGAACAGCCGGTTGGCGCAGGTCCATTTCCGGCCCAGCCGGTCCACCGCCCAGAAGAACCGCGCGTCGGCCTCGTACCACCGGAACGAGTAGTCCGAGCCGGCGCCTTCGTCGAAGAGCGAGAAACGTGCCCGCAGGAATAGACCCTCCGTCGTCGTATGGCGGCGGTCGCGGGTATCGTACTCGGCGAAGGCCGTGGGCCCGACCAGAAGGCCCCCCTCTACGCCCGGCGCGTACGCCGCCGGCCCGGGTAGATACCCCGCCGGCAAACCCTCCGCGTCGGGCGCCCACTCGACGATTTCGTAGTTCTCCACGTACGCGCCCAGGCCACCGTAGAACGGCCCGACGACGCGACGGTACCCCTTGACGTCCGCCCGCAGCATCTCGCGCGTGTAGCGCGCGTAATACGCCTTGGCCACGTCTTCGGAGCCGGGGGGAGGCCAGAACGCCGTGGGGTACTTCTCGAAGCGGTCCTCGGCCAAAAGCCGCCAATCGCCGGTCGGCGAGTACAGGTCGCCGTTGAGGTCGAAGCGGAACTGGCGGTGCCAGGTATAGACCGCCATCGGCTGGACGTAGGAATCGCGCGTATCGGGCAGGCTTTCGGGAAGGCGGAAGAAGGCCGCGGCGTAGGCGCCGAAGGCCGGGCCGGTGTCGGGGGTGTAATACCCGAAGGGCAGGCCCGCCCAGGTGACGGCCCACACCGGCGCGGCCGCGATAGCCAATATTATTGCCGTAGGCTTCGCGCGCACGGCGCTATAATAATTAACATTCGGGGACGGCGCAACCAAAAATTGCGCGTCGGTTTCTGTTTACAAGGCGAGCGAGCCGTTGTATTATTTCGGGTGCGCGTTATAACGCTATTGTTAATGGTAACCGCCGCGGCCGCGTGGGCGGACGGCGCCGGCGTCGTGGCCGCGGAGGTCGGTTGCGGCTACGTCGGCGGCATCGGCGTCGGCCTGGCCGGTATCCCGGTGGGCAACCTGTTCTCGAGCGAGGAATTCGCCGGCGGTGGCCTGTACGGCCTGATCATAGCTTACCCCGCGGGCGTGGGCCTCGGCGTATACGGCGCCGGCGAGATCTGGGGCGACGACTCCGAAAACGACTGGGCCGGCGTCGGCGCCTCGGTGGCGGCGGCGTACGTGTCGGCCGCGGCCGGCTACCTAGCGGCGAGATATAAGGGTTTGCTAATAGGTATGTTGGCGGCGCCCGCGGCCTCGACCTTGGCCTACAACCTCGTAAAAAATACCGCCGACGAAAACGCGGACGGCGAGGGCGGCGGCTTCTACGTATATACTTCGTTCAATTTCTAAGGAGACCCGAGTTATGCAATCCCGCTTAATCCTTGCATTCTCAATGATTTACACAGGCTCGGCGGCGGCGCTCGTAGATGTCGGGCCGGCCGTGGGCTTCGACTCCAGGGCGCCGGGAGAGGGTGACGCCGTCTACGGCCTGTCGCTGGCGGTGCACGTCGGGCCGGCATCGGTGTACGCCCGCGGCGCGATAATGCCCACCGACTCCGGCGATACCTCCTCCGACGTATACGTAGACGAATGGGAGCGGCGTTATTACAGCGCGGACGTCACGCCGCTCGTGGCCTTCGGCGCTAAAGACGTCGCCCCCGTCGCCGGCCTCAACTACCGCCAAAGCCGGTTTAAAGATTACGATTACGAGGGCGGGGAGAAACAATCCGTGCCCTTCCCGTTTGAGTATGCCGACGGCGAGACGACGAGCCGGCGCATCCTCGCGCTGGGCGGCGTAAAATTCGCCAACGACGAGGGATTGTCGGGCGCGGCGTGGGGCGGCGTCGGCGTAGCGTTAAATGAACGGGGCGGCACGGCGTGGGTGAAGACTATCCGGTCCGAGCCGCGTATCACGTGGTCGCTGGACGCCGATTGGAAGACGCTGGAGCTGGCGGCCGCCGCCGTCGCGACGTACCGGGTGGCCAAGTATTTCGGGATAACGGGCGGGTTCGAAATCACGAATCGCATTAAGACGCTGGACGACGACGCGCCCGGCGAACGTCCCGTCGGCTTCACGCTGTTCTTAGCCCCGGTCCTACAGTTTTAGATTATTAGGATGCCCAAGGCCGCAACCATCGTCGTCAGCATTTTGTGCGTCGTCGCGGCCGCTCGGGCCGGCGAGCCCGGCGGCACGCCCGACGCGCTCTTCTTCAGCGAGGCCGCGGTGGGGAGCGCCGTGGGCGTCGCGTTCTTCGTCGCCGGCTACGCCGTGGGGGGCGACCCCGCCGAGAACGACGGGACGGGCCGCGAGAAGGCGTCGTACGTCATCTACGCCGCGGCGCCGCTCGTCGCGTCGCTGGGGATATACGTCGTCGGCGAGACGTCGGGCCACCGCTCCGCCAACCGCGGCGTCCTGTTCCTCGCCACTACGGCCACGTTCTGCGGCATCGTCGGCGGCGCGGGCGGTATAGCCTACGCCCTCACCGAGGACGACAAGGACGCCGGCGCCTTGAACGCGGCCTTCTACGCCGTCATCCCCGCCGGCTTCGCCGCGGCGGCCGTCTACAACGCCCTC
Organism: Candidatus Zixiibacteriota bacterium; assembly: GCA_030613505.1. Classification (GTDB taxonomy): domain Bacteria; phylum RBG-13-66-14; class B26-G2; order WVWN01; family WVWN01; genus WVWN01. The sequence goes on along the minus strand of JAUWLW010000018.1, from coordinate 47,939 downwards.
AAAAAGCCGTACTTCCACGAAATCCCGGGCTTCTCGATGAAACTCGAGCCCTCGTTCGGCGTATGCCGGGTCGGGCCGCGAGGGGAGGAACTCACGCCCACCTGGGGGGTAACGGTATCGTTCTAATAAGGAAAAGTGCCGTAACGCTAACGGCGGTTATGGCGGGGGCGCTCGCAGCTTATGGCGGAGAACCCGGCGGCTTCCGGACGGGTTTGTTCTTGGGCGAGGCGGCCGCGGGGTGCGCGCTCAGCGTACCCGTTACCGTGGGTGGTTTTTATTTGGTAGTAGCCTCCTCGTCGCTTTACGGCGGCGGTTATGATCGAATCGTCGAGGCCGAGCCGTATTGGCCCGGCGTTATAATCGGTAACACCTTGGCTTTCGCATACCCGTTCGCAACTACTTTGGGGACTATGGGTATAGGCGAACGTTTCGGCGCGCCGTCGGCTAATCGCCGGTCCGCCTACCTTTTGCCTTCCTTTGCCTGCGTCGGCGCCGCCGTCTTATTTGGTTTCACGGGGGTAGCCGTATTTAACGATCAAGACCACTTTAATCGTTTCTGGCGCGGCGTTTTCTACGGCGTAGTACCGAACGCCTTCCTCAACGCGTACGTATACAACCGCGTCAAGAAACCCGAGGCCGATGCCGCTTCTTCCCGCATTTCGGCGACGCCCTACGTAACCGCGTACCGCGTAGGCCGCGACGAGCCGACGCCGGTATACGGCCTGACTTTATCATTCTGATATGAGCACCATCCCCATCGTCTACTCCCCCCAATATCTCGCTGACCTGCAGGGTCACGTCTTCCCCATCGAGAAGTACCGCCTTATCGTCGAGCGGCTCGAGGCGGAGGGCCTCCTGGGCGAAGTGGTCGAACCCTCGCCGGCCACCCGCGAGGAGCTCGAGCTGGTCCACACGAGCGAGTACCTGGACGACGTCCTGGCGGCGCGGTGGACCCATCGCACCGCTTCCTCCGAGATGGCGCTGACCGAGGGGATAGCCCGCGCTTTCCTTTTAGGCGCGGGCGGCTCGATCGCCGCGGCGCGGCTCGCGCTCGAGGGGGGCGACCCGGCGATGAACGTCGGCGGCGGCCTCCACCACGCCTTCCCCGACCGCGCCGAGGGCTTCTGCTACATAAACGACGTCGCGCTGGCGGTGCGGGTGATGCTGCACGAGGGACGCGTCGAGCGGGCCGCGGTCATCGACTGCGACCTCCACCAGGGCAACGGCACCGCCGTCATATTCGCCGGCGACGCCGACGTCTTCACCTTCTCCATCCACGAGGAGCACCTCTACCCGGTCAAACAGCGCAGCGACCTCGACGTCGGCCTGCCCTCCTTCGCCGGCGACGACGTCTACCTCCCGCCGCTGCGCAAGCACGTACCACAAATACTAGAGAAGCACCGTCCCGAGTTCGTGGCGTACGTGGCCGGCGCCGACCCCTACGTCGGCGACCAGCTCGGGACGCTGCAGCTCACTCTCGAGGGGCTGGCCGAGCGCGACCGGATCGTGCTGGGCGGCTGCCGCGAGCGGGGGATCCCGGTCGTGATACTCCTGGCCGGCGGCTACGCCGCGCGGACCGAGGACACCGTCACCATCCACGTGAACACGTACAAGGTGGCGGCGGACCTTCTGTAGGGGCCGGCGAACCGAAAAAAAGGGAGCCCGTCGGGGCTCCCGATTTATTACGGTAGTTCGCGGCTCAGTCGTCGACGCGATGGTACCGGAGGATGACGCCCTGGTCGCCCACGGCCCAGCCTTCGCCGCCGTTGCACAGTACGACGCCGTTGAAGTTGACCGGGGCCATCTCGAGCCGAACCTGCCGCCACGCGCCGTCCTTCATACCCAACAAAGCGCCGTCGTTGCCGCACGCATACGCCGCGTCGCCCACGGCGTCCACGCTCAAGAGCGACACCGTCGCCGGCGTAGGCACGACGTTCCACGAACCGCCGCTGTTCTGTAGGATTACGCCGTCGTCGCCCACGGCGTACGCGCCGTCGCCGGCCAACGCCACGCCGTGCAGCCGCTCCGCGGTGGGGACGACCACTTCGCGCCACCGGCCGCCGTCGTAGTACAGCACCGTGGCCGCGTCGCCCACCGCCCACGCGGTCCCGCCGGGGCCGATTACCACGTCGCGGAGGTCCGCGGTAACGCCGGCGAGCGATACGTCTCGCCATCTCTCGCCGTCATATCGGAAGATTACGCCGTGATCGCCCACCGCGAAACCGTTACCGGCGTCGTCGAAGTCCACGCCGTAGAGGTCGAAGCCGGTGAGGTGCACGGTATTGAACCACTGGCCGTTGTGATAACGGAGCACGACGCCGTCAGCGCCCACCGCCCACCCGGAACTCCCGGAGGTGATCGTCACGGCGTTTAAGGCGAGGCCGGTAATGGAGGCCGGGTAGAACGTCCACCGTACGCCGTCGTAGTGCAATATCTTTCCCTGCGCGCCGACGGCCCAAACGTCGTTGGGCCCCGAAGCGTCCACGTCCCGAAGGCTCACGCCGCCCGGCATCGGTCCTCGATATACCGTCCACGAAGAAACTTCCGCGATATCGTCTTCCGCGCACGCCAGCACCAGTGCTACGGCGAACGCGGCCGCAAGTAACGCATTTCGTCTCATAGCTCAGCTACCCCCACGGCGGGCTACCTCTGCCAGCGCCCGCGCGGCGAAGTCGACCTGTTCCTCATCGTTATAATACCCGAAAGAAAAACGCACCGTCCCGGCGTCTATGGTACCCAACGTCGTATGGGCCAAGGGGGAACAGTGAAGCCCCGTGCGCACCATAACGCCGTACTCCGCGTCGAGCGCGTGCCCGACGAGGGCGGGGTCCATCCCCTCCACCCGCACCGAGCATACGCCCGCTTGCCGCGCGAAGTCGCGCGGGCCGTAGTACGTAACCCCCGGCATCTCGTCCATCGCCGCCACGAAACGCGCCGCCAGCTTCGACTTGTGGGCGCCTATGACCGCCGGGGTAACCTCGGCTACGAACTCGCACGCGGCCTTCAGCCCCGCCAGGCCGATGGCGTTGTGCGACCCGGCTTCGTAAAAATCCGGGAGATAGTCCGGTTGAAACGTGAACTCCGAATGGCTGCCGGTACCGCCCTGGTAGAGCGGCCGGGGCTTCACGTTCGGGCCCACGCACAACGCGCCCGTGCCGAGGGGCCCCATCAAACCCTTATGGCCCGGAAAAGCGAGAAAGTCGACGCTCATCTCCTCCACGTCGACCGGGACGGCTCCCGCGCTCTGGGCCGCGTCGACCAGCAAAGGTACGCCCCGTTCCCGGCAGACAGCGCCCGCCGCGGCGACGTCGTTTACCGCGCCGCACACGTTCGACGCGTGTACCAACGCGACCAGCCTGGTCCGCGGCGTAATCGCCCGGGAGAGGTCGTCGGGGTCCAACAATCCCTCGGCCGAGCACTGTACGTACGTAACGTCGACGCCGCGCTCCTTTTTTAGATGATTCAACGGCCGCGCCACGGAGTTATGCTCCATCGACGTGGTCACGACGTGGTCGCCCTCGTCCAGCCAGCCCCACAGCGCTATGTTCAGGGCTTCGGTACAATTCAACGTGAATACTATGCGCCGTGATTCGGCGACGCCGAACAGACGGGCCACGACTTCGCGGGTATCGAAGATCAAACGGGACGCCTCCACCGCGCGACGGTAACCGCCCCGGCCGGCGCTCGCGCCGATATCCTTCTGGTACGACGCCATGGCCTCCAGTACCGCCGGCGGCTTGGGCCACGACGTCGCGGCATTGTCCATGTAGATTTCGCGCATTTTTTACGGCGGGGCGCCCTTGCACGCCAACGAATTCCTTGCTAAATAAAACGAATTTTACCATATCCGGCTCTTACGGTCAACCCGGCGGCCTTTACGCGGCATGTTTCAACTTGTGGGAACTACCCGTTTGTGCTATCTATTAGTATTCGTTACCTTCGAAGCGTTTCGCCCCGATGGCAGAGGTAGAAAAAATCCCGGTCCGTACCCACGTCGTCGGGTACGGCGATAGTATAGTCGAAGTCGTCGACAAATACACGGCGCCGGTACGCAAGGCCGGCGACACCATCCTCGTGACGTCGAAAATCGTGGCGCTGTGCCAGGGGCGGACGGTCCCGTTCGACGACCTCCGGGTGGGCTTCTGGGCCCGGGTGCTGTGGCGTTTCGTATCGAAGCCGCCGTACGGCTTCGGCGCCGTGGGGATACCGGAGAAGATGCAGGCCGCAATAGACCTGGTGGGCCTGCCGCGGGTGCTGTGGGCCGCGCTTCTATCGGCGATAACGAAATTGCTTGGACGGCGGGGCGTCTTCTACGAGATCACGGGCCACGGCGTCGCCGAGATAGACGGCACCCGCAAACAGAGCTTCGAGCCCCTCATCAGGCTCATCGTCTACGGCCCGGCGGAGGGCGACGCCCTGGCGGAGGCAATCAAGGCCCGGACGGGCTGCGAGACGGCCATCATAGACGCGGGCGACTACGGCGCTTGCGATTGCCTGGGACACTCGGCGGGCGTCGAGCCGGGGTGGGTGGAGGGGAATTGCACCGACAACCCGCTGGGCCAACAGCTCGAGCAGACGCCCGTGGGCTTGCTGCGCGTAAAAGGATAAAGATGCCGGCCAAAGGCGAGGAATATATCCGCCTTATCGAGAACGTGATCCGACGGGTTTCGGGTCTCGAGCCCGACGATTGCTACGACGACGAACAACATTATTGGCGCTTCACCAAAGGCTCGGTCGAAATTTACGTATCGTTGTTGGAAATCGGCGACGAATACTACGTAAACGTCGCCGCGCCCATCATGGCCGTGCCCGAATCGCGGCGAGAAGAGTTCTTCCTGCGCCTTCTCGAAGAGAACGCGCTGCGCATCGCGGTGAAATTTTCGATCCGGGACGCCGTCGTCTGGCTCGAGATCAACCGCGAAATGAGGGGCTTGGGGTTCGACGAAGCGATGAGGTCGCTGGTGCGCGTGGCGGAAGTGGCGGACGAATTGGACGAGGTATTGGTCAACGAGTACGGAGACCGGTGGGACGGTTAGGGCCGTGGACGCATACGAAACCATTTTGACGCGGCGGTCCATCAGGCATTTCGAGCGCCGACCGGTGAGCCGCGACCAGCTCGAGAAGCTGTTGGAGGCGGCGCGGTGGGCGCCCTCGGCCGGCAACCTGCAGCCGTGGGTGTTCGTCGTCGTAACGGCGGCCGACGTCAGGGCCGCTCTCGCCGCCGCGGCGTACGGCCAGCGGTTCGTCGCCGAGGCGCCGGCGGTCATCGGCGTGGCCGCGGCCCCGCCCGAGGATTCGCCCTACGGCCGGCGGGGCCGGGAGCTCTACTGCCTCCAGGACACGGCGGCCGCGGTCCAGAACGTATTGCTCGCCGCCCACGCCATGGGCCTGGGGGCGTGTTGGGTCGGCGCCTTCGACGACGACGCCGTGGCCCGGGCGTTGGGCCTCGGAAGCGGCGAACGGCCCGTGGCGCTGGTGCCGGTGGGCGTTCCCGCCCAGAAGGGGCATTCGAGCCGGCGGCCGCTGTCGGCGGTCGTGAGGTGGATGGAGTAACCGATGTCGGTCTACGGCCACATCGCCATCGGCGCGGCGCTGGGCACGTTGGCGCCCCACCCGGCCGCGGCGCTGGCGCTGGGAGTGGCGGCGCACGTACCCGCGGACCTGGTCTCGCACTACGACCTAAGCCGTAAGGTAGAACTTTTTATGGCGGCGGCGGCGTTAATTTTGTATACTTGGCTCGGCGGTTTCGCGCTCACGACGGCGTTGGGCGCCGTGGGCGGCGCGCTTCCCGACGTCGAGAATTTGGTGCGGGGCCGGGAAGCGAAAAAGTACTTCCCCTCGCACTCCCGCTTGCTGCGTCACGGCGGCCCGCGGGGACGGTGGGATGTTTTGGTACAGCTCGGCGTAGCGGCCGTAATGGCCGGGTGGGTCGTTTGGGCGCCCGCCCTCTGGTAAGAAGGAACATGGACGAGGACGGGGGCGCCGAACGGAAATTTCTGGCCGACGCGGCCCTGGGTCGGCTGGCGCGGTATTTGCGGATGCTGGGTTACGACGCCGCGTACCTCAAAGACCGGGACGGCGCCGCGGCGCTGCGCGAGACGCTCAAAACGGGCAGGACGTTGCTCACGCGCCGCCGCGACCTGGCGGCTCGAGACGATATAGAGGTATTCCACGTCGAAGACGACGACGTTTTGGCGCAGCTCGCCGCCACCGCCCGGCGCTTCGATTTAACGTTTACCGCCGACGCCATGGCGCGTTGCATCGAGTGCAACGAGCGGTTGCGTTCGGTTTCGAAGGCGGACGTTCTGGAAGAGCTGCCGCCGCACGTGCGAAAGACGCAGGAGATATTCGCCCGCTGCCCGAGCTGCGGCCGGATATATTGGCCCGGGACCCACTACGCCCGGGCGGTGGCCAGGCTCTTGGGCGCGTTAAGGCGGAGTTGTTGACGAAAGGGCGGCCCGTTACATGGCCCGCGACCGTACGATAAAAATCCTCACCATACTCGTCGCGGTAGTGGCGACGCTGGTGCTCGCCTGGGTTTACGTAAACTTGGGCTTGAAATTCCTCGCGCCGGGGTTGCTCATCCTGGGCGTTCTCGCGCTGATGCTCTTCTTCCGCGACGTAAAGACGCCGTTCTTCTACCTGCTCATAATCCTCCTACCCATTTTCATCGCGCGCTACCTCGCCCCCATACCGGACGTCGAGCATCCGGGCATACTGAACGTGGCGGTGGTTTATTCGTATGAGGTCCCGCTGTACCTTTTTATATTCTTCTGGTTCATAGAATTCGTCGCCGGCCGCGGCGCGGGCCTCACGGTCCCACGTACCGCGCTGGCGTTGGGACTGCTCTTCATCCCGGCCGTCCTGTCGATGTTCTTCGCGCTCGACTACACCTACGGCGCGTACGAGCTCTTCCGGATGTTCGAGATGTTCCTGTTCTTCCTGGTGGTGGTCAACTATCTCAAAACCGACCGCCAGCTTAAAATCGTCATCGTCATCTTAGCCGCGGACGTCGCCTTCCAGTCGATAACCGCCATATTGCAATTCATCAACCCGTGGGGGATGTACGAGCTATTGGCGAAGTTCGGCATCTATATGGGCATTTCGCACGCCACGCCGTACGACCCCACCAGCCCCATTCGCGCCTGCGGGACGACGGGATACTGCAACTTCCTGGCCGGCTTCTTCGAGCTGACCTTGCCGTTATTCGCCTCGCTGTTCTTCTTCTACCCGATGTCGAAGGCGAAGAAAAGGGTAATTATAGTACTGCTGGCGCTCTCGCTGATCGCGCTGCTAACCACGTTCTCGCGCGGCGGCCTCATGGCTATGGCGGTCGCCGCGGTCGCGTTGCTGGTTCTGGGCGTCCGGCGCTTCCCCCAGCTGGGACGGCACGCGCTCCGAGTATCGGTGGCGGTGAGCGTACAGCTCGCCGTAATATTCGCGTTGTTGTCCGAAAAACTCTTTATGCGCGTTCGGTTCTTCACGGAGACGATGGAGGACGAGGTCCGCATAGCGCTCATGCGCAACGCGTTCGAGATGATAAGACACAACCCCGCCGTGGGCGTGGGTTTGAACAACTACCCGGAAGCCTTCTTCACGTACGAGGTCACGGGCGTAGAATTCGAGATGCTGTTCCCGGTTCACAACACCTGGCTTCTCATAACTTCGGAGCAGGGGCTCATAGGGTTAGCGGCGTTCTTGGTGTTCATGCTCTACATACTCTTCGACGCGCGGCGCGCCGTACGCGAAACGTCGCCCCTCCACGCCGCCACCGCCATCGGTTTGAGCGCCGGATTGATCGCCTGGCTCACCCACAACCTGGTCGCGCCGTTGTACCAGTCCTCGCTCGTCAACCGCGTTACGTTTATATTCATAGTAGCGTTGTTGGCCGTCATTCCCCGCCTCCGCGGCGAAGAGAAGAGTGCTCCCCTATAACGCGCCGCGACCGAGAGCCTACCGCGGCCGGACGGGCGTTCGGCCTAATTTTTTACCATGACCACCCAGACACGTCTCGCCCGTAATTATATATCGCTGGCGCTGGCGCGTTTTACGGCCAAGGTCATCTCCTTCGTGGCCGCGGTCATCATCGCGAGACATTTAGGCGCCGGCGACTTCGGCGTCTTCATCTTCTCCTTCGCCGCGGTAACGCTCGTCGTCGTAATGTTCCAAGCGGGGATGACGCCCCTGGTTGTGCGCGAAGTCGCGCGCAACCGCGGCGCCGCGCCGAAATACCTCACGGTATCGCTCGGCGTTCGGGTTACCGGGGCCGCGGCCGTCGTCGCCGCCGCCGCGGCGGTGTACGCCGTCACGGGCAGCCAGGCCGCGCTGGCCGCGGCGGTCGCCGCCGTCGCGCTGGGCTGCTCCAGCATACTGGCGTCGTTTACCGACATCTTCCAGGGCTTCGAGCGTATGGAGTTCGTGGCGGTGGTGCTCGTCTTCAACAACCTGACGACGCTCGCTTTCGTCATCGTGGCGGTCAGCTTGGGAGCGGGGGTCTTGCCGATCATTGCGCTGTATGCCGCGGCCAACCTGCTCTCCATCCTCTTCGGCGCGGTACTGTGTTTCGCCAAATTCGCCCGTCCCACGGCCCGAGTGCGGTGGGCCGACTTCCGCGGCTTCGTCGCCGAGGCGGTCCCCTTTTCGCTGTCGGCCCTGGTGGCGAGCCTCTACTGGCGCAGCGACGCCATTCTGCTCAAGTTGCTGGCGGGCGACCGAGCGGTGGGGATCTACGGCGCCTCGGCCCGCATCGTGGAGGGGCTGGTGTTGGTGGCGGGCTCGTTCCGGGAGGCGGTGTACCCCATCCTCTCCCGGCTGTGGCCTTCGTCGCCGGACCCCTTCCGCGACGCGTCGCGCACCGCCTTCAAATTCCTGGTGGCCCTCGCCCTCCCGGTGGGCGTGGGGACGTCCATCGTAGCCTATAAGCTGTTCCCCTTCGTCTACGGTTCGGACTACGCCGAGGGGTGGATCGTGCTGGCGGTGCTGATATGGGCGCTGGTGGCCATCTTCATCAGGGAGCTCTCCGCGGCGACGCTGTTCGCCTTCAACCTCCAGAAGCTCGTGCTGGCCTCCAACGCCCTGGGGGCGGCGACGGCCGTCGGCCTCAACCTCATCCTCATACCGTACGTATCCTACCTCGGGCCGGCGGTAGCGGGGGTTACGGCCGCGTTCGCCACGACCTCCTTCAACCTCATAATAATCGGGACCAAAATGCCCGGCCTTTACCCCTGGCGGCTGGCGTTGAGGCCCGCGGCCGCGGTCGCGGTCATGGCGGCGGCGCTCGCGCTGGGTTGGCGGTGGCCGGTCCTCCTCAACGTATGCTGGGGCGCCGCGGTCTACGGCGCGGCGCTGCTGGTTACTCGCTATTACCGGCTGGGTCAGCTCGCCGAGCTCCTACGGCAACGTTAACATACAGGTAAAAGAAAAACCCCCCGGCAGTGCGGGGGGTTTTTAACGTCGTCGAAATCCGGTTACTTGCCTTCACCTTCGCCTTCGGCCCACTTCTGCTTCTTGAGGTCGCCGCCCTCCTTGAATTTCTCTTTCTTGAGGTCGCCGCCCTCTTTCAACTTCTCTTCCTTCATCCGGTGGCCCTCTTTGAGCTTGTCGCCTTCGGCTTCGGTAAGGCGGCGGGTGGGAGCGTAACCGTAGAGCCCGGCCAACGTCGCGTCGACTTCCTTTAGCGTAGCCTTGATGGCGTCTAACTCCTCCTGCGACAGCGTACCGCCGGTAGCGACGACATCGTCCAGCTTGGACTTGACGGCGCGGAGGTCGAGTTCGACGCCGGCCAACGTCTCCTTCTCGGCGCCGGTCGAGGCCGCCGACAGCGTCGCGACATTGCCCAACACGCGGCCGCACATCGTCGCCGCGAAAGGATTATCCCAGCCCACGACCGCTATGGTGTAGGCCAGGCCATCCAGAAGTTGAAGCTTTGCTACTTCGGGCGGCGTCTCCAACGGTTCGGCGCCGGCTTCGTCCGGCGTCGCTATCTCGGGCCCCTCGGCGAGGGGCGCCTCCACCACGGCCGTCTCCGGCACCTCGACCTCTTCTTTCTTTTTACAGCCGAAGAAGGCCACGGCGACGAAAACCGCCAACGCTAGTACTAGCAACGTTTCAAGGCGCATCGCTTTCCTCCATGGAATGAATTTAAAATAATGAACGCCGCCGGCGCGCCCGTCATCGCGCAAAACCGGCGGCTGTGCGAATGGCGTCCGAAAATGCCGCCACGCAGCCCTGGGTTTTAATCTCCGGCCGGCCGCTTCAACCCCGTTAGGACGGCTTGTCGAAATCGAAGTCTTCGGGAGTGAGGCTCTCGAGCATCCCCTCCAACTCGTCGCGGGTTTCCTTGTCGACGTCGGCGTCGGCGCCGCTGACTTCTATCACGGCTTTGGATACGTATATGGGAGCGGTCGCACGGAGCGCTATGGCTATGGCGTCCGAAGGCCGCGAATCAATCTCTATCGTCCCCTGGTGGGTTTCGACGACTATCCTGGCGTAAAAGGTATTATCGGACAGGTCGTTTACGACGACGCGTTCAACTTGCGCGTCAACGGCGTCCAACAAAGCTTTTATGAGGTCGTGAGTCATCGGCCGCGTCGGCTCCACGCCCTCGATGGCACTCATGATGGCGTACGCTTCGTACGGGCCGATCCAAATGGGCAGAATCTTCCCGGCCTCCTCGTTCTTCAAAATAAGGACCGGCCGGTTCGTGTTGGGGTCGTGGGTAACCACGGCCACGCGCATCTCTAAAAGTTCGACAGACATCGCTCCGCTACCTTATCTCAAGCCAATTGATTATATCATAAAAGCGATAACATTACAATAAAACGCGAACCGTCAACTACCGTCCGTTATTATCTTCATATTCGGAAATATGCCGTAAACGTCGTGTTTTAAGGCCGTTTCACTTCTGCGTAAGATTAGACAGCCCGGCGCGCTCGCAGGTTTAAGCAGACGGCCTGCCTCCGCTGCCGGCATTACCGCCAACGCCGTCGCCCACGCGTCGGCCTCGGCACACGTCTGCGCCACGACGGTAACGCCCGCCGGGCCGTCGACCGGTCTTCCGGTCCGCGGGTCGAACAGGTGGCTGAATTTGCGGCCGTCGGCTTCGAACCGTTGCGCGTAGCCGCCCGAGGTGGCGCAGCCACCCGAGGCGAGGCCGAAGGTCGCGTAGAGGCCGTCCCGGTCGGGATGCTTCACCCCTACGCGCCACTCCTCCCCGGCCCTGGGCCCCCCGCCGAAGCAGGCCAAGTCGCCGCCGGCCTCGACGATGCCGGCCATCGCCCCCGCTTCCGCCATCGCCGCCGCGGCCCTGTCCACGGCCCACCCCTTCGCTATGCCGGACAAGTCGAGCACCATTCCCGGCCGCGCGAAAGCGACGGTCCGTTCCCCCTCTACCAACAAAACGCCATCGTAACCGACCTTCTCCATCGCCGCGGCCACCTCGTCGTCGCCCGGCCAGCGCGGCGCCCCACCCTTGATGCCGTAAAGTTCGACGACGGGCGCTACCGTCGGGTCGAAGCAGCCGGCGGTCGCGGCGGCCGCCTCCCGCGCCAGCCTAACCAGCTCGAATAATTCCGGCGACACTTCCGTCGGCCCTTCGGCCGCGGCGCGGTTCAAACGGCTAAGTTCGCTCTGGGGGTCCCAAGAGGAGGCCACCTTCTCGTCCCGGGCCACGGCCTCGAGCGCGGCCTCCACCGCCCGGCGCGCCGTCTCCTCGTCCGCCGCCACGGCCCGCGCCAAGACGACGGTACCCATAGCCTGCCGCTCGGCGCGGTATTCGGCCGGGCCGCGGCCACAGCTCGCGAGGATTACCAACAACGCGGCCGGGATAATAAAATCGCGCTTCATCTCAAAACCGCCACCTTGCCCGTCACGGCGTCGGCCATAACCGCGGACTCGACGCGAAAAAGGTAAACGCCGCTCGCTACGTCGGCCACGTCCGCGACCGCGATTTCCACCAGGACCTTGGCCGACGCGAGCGGCGCGGTCGCCTAAATTAAAACCGCCCAAATCGCAAACCTTTTCACGCTCTACCTCCGAAAGCCGTCAGCGCAACTTCTCCCACGCAGCCTCTTTCCCGCCGAAGAAATACTGCAGCCAGCCGTACGCCAGCGCCGCGTTCGCCAGCGCGAAGGAATAGGGCGCGCGAAACAACAGCGGCCCCCGCTGCCGGCGCCAAAGCCAACCCACCGCCGCCGCGGCGTAAAACAGCAACTGCGCCGCGAACAGGACGGCGCCGAAGACGCTGCCCGCGGCAGCGGCCGCGGCCGCCGCCGCCAACGCCACGGCCAGGAAGCCCGGGCCGAGCCACCGCAAAATTTTATGCGAAAACAGCTGCCACGGGATACGCCGCCACACGGCGCCGTCCAGCGCCGCCAGCGCGGCCACGGACCCGGCCATGATGCGCGCCTTCCGCTTGAACTCGGCGCGGCCGTCGTCCAGCGCCTCCTCGCGCGCGACCGCCGCCGGCGCGTACGCCAGCCGGTAACCGGCCGCCACGACCTGCAACGACACGAAGAAGTCGTCCATGATAAGGCGACCCTCGGGGACCTTTTTAAATAAACCCCGCTTCACGGCGTACAGCGAGCCGTCCGCGCCCACGGCCGAGCCGACGGCCGCTTCCAACTTCTTAATGCGGGCCTCCCAGCGCCAATAGGCGCGTTCGCTCGAGGCGCCGCGCGTAATCACTTGCTCGCCGCACACGGCGCCGGCGCGCGGGTCGGCGAACGGCGCCACGAGCTCGCGCAGCGACCCGGGCGGAATGCCGGCGTTGGCGTCCGTGAAGACGAGAACCTCTCCGGCCGCCACTTCGGCGCCGGCGTTGAGGGCCGCGGGTTTCCCCCGCCTCTCGGGCCAGCCTACGACGCGCACGCCGTCGGTACCGCGCGCAACGGCCTCGGTCTCGTCGCTCGAGCCGTCGGAGACGACGATTATTTCGATTTTGTCCGCCGGGTAATCGGCGGCGCGGAGGTTTTCCAACTTAGCCGGCAAGGTCGCGGCTTCGTTATGGCAAGGGACGATTACAGATAAAGTGGGTAGAACGGCTAAGGGCGCGGGTTTGGCTGGCGCGCGACCCAACGCCGCGACCAACCGCAACAGCAGCGGATAACCGACGTAATGATACACAACGGCCGCCAAGGCGGCGGCCGCACAAGCCTCCAACGCGATTCTTACCCAAAACATAACGAAGGCCGAATAGAGACGGGAGGCGGAGGGGCGGTCGCTTCCTCAATAATACTGTCCGCTCAAGGCCCGCCTCTCCCGCGGCTCCGGATAGAGGAGCCCGCCCCGCAAGTAATAGCGTCGCGACCTCATGCCCAGCGACGTAATTACCTCGTACGATATCGTCTCGGCGTGGGCGGCGAGCTCGTCGGCCGTGATCTCCTCGTCGCCGTCGCGGCCCAAGACCGTGATCTCCTCCCCCAACCGCGGCCGCGCACTCGGGCCGAGGTCGAACATCGTCATATCCATACATACCGCGCCCGCTACCGGAACCCGCCGGCCGCGCCAAAGGCCCTCGCCCCGGTTGGACAACAGTCTGGGATAGCCGTGGCGGTAACCGAGCGGCGTCGTGGCGATGGTACTCTTCTCTTTCGCCTCGTACATCCGCTTGTACGAAATGGTTTCGCCGGGACGCACCTCTTTCGAAAATATTACGGGCGTCCGGTAAGTCATCACGGGCTCGAGGGGGACCGACCGGGCGACGCCCTCCGACGGGTAAAGGCCGTAAAGTATGATGCCGGCTCGCACCATGTTGAAGTACGCGTCGGGCAGCTCGAGGATGGCGGCGCTATTGGCGAGGTGGTTGCGCGGTACGGCGTGGCCCCGCCGCCGCACCTCGCCGATGAGTTTATTAAAAACCTCTATCTGCCCCCCCGAGAAGTCTTTATCCTCCGCGTCCGGCAGGTGCGTTATCAGTCCCTGGAGGGAAAGATGGGGGAAGTCGCGGAGGCGATCGCAAAACCTCGGCACGTCGCGCGCCGCGATGCCCAACCTGCCCATCCCGGTATCCACTTTTACGTACACCGGCACGCGTTGGCGGCCCTCTCGGGCCCCGGCCTCCAACGCCTCGGCGAACTCGAGCTGGCACAGGACGGTGCTCGCCCCCCACCGCGGGATTTCGTCCGCGCCCGCCAGCGCCGTTATGCCCAGCACGAGTATGGCCGACGTTATGCCGGCCACGCGCAGCGCCCGGGCCTCGTCCACGTTCACCACGCCCAGAACGTCCACCCCTTCGGCGACGGCGACGCGGCTCAGCTCGGCCGCGCCGTGGCCGTAAGCGTCGTCCTTGACGACCGCCAAAAGCTCCCGGTGGCGGCCCACGTGGGCGCGAATGGCGCGCACGTTGCGGACGAAGGCGTCGACGTCGACGTAGACGCGGTTTTGCCACAGGTCGCGGTCGGCCACCGGGAGGCGGTCGACCGGCGCAGGGCTCGTGCCGCTACGAAGCGAGTCCGCCGCGGCGACGCTGTGACGTTCGGCGGTCACGGCCGCTAAAACGCCTCCTCCGCACCCGAGACGGCGGGGCCGAACGCTTCGTCCCGGCGCGTCACGTTTTCGAAACGGGTGTACTTACGAATGAAAAGCAATTTAACCCGGCCCGTAGGGCCGTTACGCTGCTTGGCGACGATGACGTCCGTTTCGGAGAATTGTTGGTCTTCGCCGTCGCCGTCGGCGGACGGTTGGTGGAGGAACATCACGACGTCGGCGTCCTGCTCGAGCGCGCCCGACTCCCGCAGGTCCGAGAGCTGCGGCTCGCCGGAAACCCTCCGCTCCACGGCCCGGCTGAGCTGGGCGCACGCCAGCACCGGGATGTCGAGCTCCTTGGCCAAAGCCTTGAGGAAAGAAGAGACCGCCGCTATCTCCGTCTGGCGGTTCTCGTACCGACCGTACCCGTGTACCATCTGGAGGTAATCGACGACGATAAGCTGGACGTCGCGGCGAGCCTTTATCCGCCGGGCCTTGGCGCGCATCTCGAGCACGTTGAGGGTCGGCGAGTCGTCGACGAATATGGGCGCGCTGGAAAGCCGGTTGACGGCCTCCGTCAACGGCTGCCACATCATGGACGACAGCCGGCCGGACCGCACCAGGCTCAGGTCGACGCGGGCCACCGAACACAACAGCCGGTGGGCCAGCGCCTCCCGCGACATCTCGAGCGAGAAGATGGCCACCGGCACGCCGCGGTCCAACGCCAGGTTCTGCGCCACGTTGAGCGCGAGCGACGTCTTCCCCACGCTGGGACGCGCCGCCAATATGATTAGGTTTTGTTTTTGGAAGCCCCCCGTCAGGTCGTCGATCTCCAGATAGCCGGGCTCGAGGCCGGAGATGTGCTCCTTCTTCTTCGCCCGCGCCTCGATGGCGTCGTAAACCCCACCAACAACGTCGCCCACCGGCACGAAATCCTGCTTGAGCCGCCTCTCGGCGATCGAGAAAACCTTGGCCTCCGTCTCGTCCAGCAGGAGGTGCGGGTCTTCGCGTTCGCCGCTCGCCCGCTCGGCGAGGTTGACCGAAACGTCTATCAACGAGCGGAGTACGTACTTCTCCTCGAGCAACCTAACGTGGTGCGAGAAAGAGGCGACGGTCGTTATGTCCTCGACCAAGGAAAGCAGGTAGGCCGTGCCTCCCGCGTCCTCCAACTTCCCCCGGCGCTTGAGCGCGTCGGCCAGCGTGACGACGTCCACGTCGGCCTCGCCCTTAAATAGATCGAGCAAACCCGCGTAGATGTGGCGGTGATTGGGCCCGAAAAAAGAATCGTCCTCGAGCCGCTCCAGCCCCTCGTGAAGGGCGTCGCGGTCCAGGATCATGGCCCCGAGCACCGCTCGCTCCGCGTCGAAGCTCGCCGGGTATTCCCGCGCCCTCGCCATCGGCGCTACTCCTCCGGGCGTACGACGGTTACGGACACCGGCGCCTCTACGCCCTCGACGAGCTTTACCCGCACCGTAAATATCCCGATGTACGATATGGGCTCGTCGAAGGACACCAGCTTGCGGTCGACGTCGAAGCCGCGTTCGGCGAACGCCGCCGCGATTTCGCCGGCCGTTACGCTGCCGTAGAGCTCACCGCTCTCGTTGCAAAGTTTTTCGAACTTCAGCGCTACTTCCGCCAGCCGCGCCGCCTCCTCCCGGGCCCCGTCGCGGAGGCGCTTCTTGCTGCCCGCGACGCGCTCCAGTTCGGCCACGAGCGCCGCCCTGTTTTTATCCGTCACCGGGACCGCCAAACCCCGCGGGATAAGGTAGTTGCGGGCGTAGCCGTCCGCCACCTTCACGCTCGCGCCCCGGCGCCCGAGCTTCTCGACTTCCTGTAATAGTATCAGCTCCATAAACGGTACCTGAATACGGCTGCGCCTAACGGTACAGCTCTCGCAAGTAAGGTAATAAGCCCATAAACCGCGCGCGCTTTATCGCCCGCGCCAACTGTTGTTGATGTTGCGAGCAATTGCCGGTGCCCCGCCGCGCCTTTATCTTGGCCTTGTCGCTCATATACCGCCGAATAAGGAGAATGTCCTTGAAGTCGATATATTCGACCTTGTCGGCGCAAAACCGACAATGCCTTTTTCTGACCGCTCGGCGGCCTTTCATTTTCGCCGTCGGTTCGCCTCGCTGCTTCCGTGATGCCGACCGTCGGGGGCTAATAGAAGGGGACGTCGTCGCCGAGTTCGGCGGCGCCGTCCTCACCTCCTCCGCCTGCCGGACCGCCCAGGAAGACGACGCGGCTGGCGACTATCTCGGTAATCCACCGTCGCTCGCCTTCCTTTTCGTAATCGCGGACGTTGAGCCGCCCTTCCACCAAGACGCCGCGGCCCTTGTTCAAGTACTGGGTGCAGAGCTCCGCCGTTTTTGCCCACGACACGACGTTGAAGAATTGCGCATCTTCCTTCAACTCGCCGTCGGCGTCGCGGTACGCGCGGTTCACCGCGAGCCGGAAATTCGCCGTCGCCGTTCCCTGCGGCGTATACCGCAACTCCGGGTCCGCCGTAAGGTTTCCCATCAGGACTATTCTGTTAACGCCTCTTACCATTTTCCCTCTCCTCGCTTGCGCGCTTCACGGTTTTGATGGCCGCCGGGTGGCGCAGCACCAGCAGATGTCGCAGGATCTCCTCGTCGACGCGGATCCGCTGGGCCATGGCCTGGGGCAGTTCGCCCGAGCCGTCGAACCAGAACAACAGGAAGTGCCCCCGGCTGTTCTTTTTGATCGGATAGACGAGAGACATCTCGCCCAGGTCGTAGACTTCGTCGACCTTGGCGCCGTTCTCCGCGAGCCAACCGTCGAGGCGCCCGCGGCACGCCGCCAGGCCTTCGTCGCCCAGACCCGGCTTTATCATAACTAACATCTCACAAGGTTTCAATTACACTCCTCCTTGGAAATTTCGTCATTTCGCGCCATGCTTTATGGTGACGACGTCGCCGGCGGCGATTACATATTCCGGGCCCTCGGTGCGCACGAGGCCGGCGGCCCGCGCTTCTTTGAGCGATCCCGCGCCCAACAAATCGGCGGAGGCTATAACCTCGGCGCGGATGAAATGCTCGGCGAGGTCGGAATGGATTCGTGCCGCGCCCTCGCGCGCCGTCGTACCCGCCGGGACCTGCCACGCGCTCGTTACGGTCCCCTCGACGGTGTAAAACGTAATCAGGCTCAGGAGCTCGGCGCCGGCGGCGAGCAGCTCGTCGCGCGCGCGGCACGTCACGCCGTACTCGGCTCGCATGCACGCCTCGTCGTCGGCCTCGAGCCGGGAGAACTCCTCCTCCAACTTTCCGTACACCGCCACGGCGCGCGTCGCGTCGGCCGCGCCGCGGCGCTCGAGCGCGGCGAAGGCCTCTTCCTCCTCGCCTCGCCCGGGTTGGCCCAGGTTGCCTACGTAGACTGCGGCCTTGGCCGTGAGCAGGAACAGCTCCCGCGCCAACCGCCGTTCGTCGTCGGCCAGGTCCAGCGCTCGCACCGGCGTCGCCTCGTCCAGCGCCGCGCGCAACCTCTCGAGCGCGGCGGGCTCGCGGCCTTCCTCTTTCTTGCCCTTCGCCGCCCGCTCCGCCTTCTCGAGGCGGCGCTCGAGCGTCGCCAGGTCCGCGAGCGCGAGCTCCGCCGTCAACGTCTCGACGTCGCCGGCGCCGTCGAGCGAGGCCGGCGCTTCCTTGCGGCCGGCGAAGGCCACGTCCGCGTCCGCGAAGAGGCGGACGACGTAGAATAACGCGTCCATCTCGCGGACGTGTGCCAGGAAGCGGTTGCCCAGGCCGAGGCCTTCGTGCGCGCCCTCGACCAGGCCCGCAATATCGACGACACGCAAGCGGGCGGGCCGGAATTCCTCGGCGCCCACCAGCGCGGCCAATTCTTCGAGCCGGGGGTCGGGGACCGGCAGCACGGCCTTATTGGGCTCGACGGTGGTAAAAGGGTAGGGACCTACCGCCGCGCCGCAACCGGTCAAAACGTTAAAGAGCGTGGACTTGCCGACATTCGGCAGGCCTAACAGGCCTATGTCCATCGCGGGATTTTATAATAAAAACGCTTTAATGTCAAAGAAAATCGACGCTAAAGGCCAAAGCCGGATGTGCGCCGCTACTCCGCCTCGAACAGGTCCTTGCCGACGCCGCATAACGGGCATACCCAATCGTCCGGGACCTCCTCCCAGGGCGTCCCGGCCTCGACGCCGTTATCCGGGTCGCCCTCGGCCGGGTCGTATACGTACTCGCACGCCAGACATTTGTACCTTTGCATAAATCGTGCCTCGCTTTGGCCTATTACTCCGGCTCGAATTGGTCCTTCGCCGCGCCGCACACCGGGCATACCCAGTCGTCGGGTAAATTCTCGAAGGCCGTCCCCGGCGCGACGCCGCTATCCGGGTCGCCGACGGCCGGGTCGTAGACGTAACCGCATACCTGGCACACGTACTTTTGCATCTTGACGTCGTTCCTCTCTTTCGCTGCCGCCGGCGGCGGGCCGTGGTACGTGGGCGCCGCCTTGGGGGCTTTACCTTTCTTGGCGTCGCGGTAGTAGGCGTACGTAAGGGGTTCGCCGTCGCGAATCACTTCGCCCGCGACGACGTCGCCGACGAAGATGGTATGGGTCCCGACGTCGAGCGTGCTGACGACCCTGGCCTCGATTACGGCGAGGGCGTTCTCCGTGACGACGGGGCAACCGCTCAAGCCCTCCTTGTGTTCCACCTCGGCCAGCTTGTCGACGTCGCGGCCCGACTTGAAGCCGAACAGGCCGATGAACGGCATCGGCGTCTCCTTATCCAGTACCGAGACGCCGAAGACGCCGCTGCGCGATACGTACTCGTGGGTCAGGTTCTCCTTGTTAAGGCTGACGGCGATACGCGCCGGGTCCGCCGTAACCTGGAAGACGGTGTTGGCTATTTGGCCGTTGGCCTTCCCGTCGGCGCACGACGTCACGACGTACAGGCCGCACGTCAAATTAAAAAGGCACTGCGAATTATACGCAGCCGACACGCTACGCCCCTTTTACGGCTCGAGCGACGGCCCGGCCCAGCTCCGCGCACGCGGCAAGGTCGTCAGCGGTAGGCTGCCACTTGGCGCGCACGCCGGGCGCCGCCACCTTTATCTTACACCGCTCGAGATGTTCCTCCAGCATCTTAACCGCCTCGCCGCTCCAGCCGTACGAGCCGAAGGCGGCGCCGATTTTATTCTTGAAGCCCAGGCCGCGCAGGTCCTCCATGTACGTCCCGAGCGTCGAGATGTAGCCGCGGTTCACCGTGGGCGAGCCGACGACTAGCGCCTTGGCGCGGAATATCTCCGTCAGGACCAGGTTGCGGTCCGCAACCGGTGCGTAGAAGATCTTGTACGGCACGTCCTCCGCGACCAGGCCCGCGCCGACCGCCTCCGCCATATGCCGCGTACCCTGCCACATCGTATCGTATAGGATGACCGCTTGCTCTTCGCCCTCCTGCGCGGCCCACTCCTTATATTTCTCGACGATCTGCAGCGGCTCGTCGCGCCAGATGACGCCGTGACTCGGCGCTATAATGTCGACGGGAAGGCCGAGCGCCAGGACCTCGTCGATCTTCTTTATTACGAAATCGCTGAACGGCGTGAGGATGTTGGCGTAGTACCGCAGCGCCTCCTCGTACAGCTCTCCCTGGTCGACCTCGTCGTTGAACCGCCGAGCGGTGGCGTAGTGCTGGCCGAAGGCGTCGTTGGGCATCAATAGGTTCTTACCGGTAAGATACGTAAACATGCTGTCGGGCCAGTGGAGCATGGGCGCCTCTACGAATATTAATTCGTGCTTGCCTATATTTACCTTGTCGCCCGTGCCGACGACCTTGAAATTCCAGTCCTGGTGGTAGTGGCCGGGGATGCTCTCGGCGCCCCGCTTCGAGACGATTACCGTCGCGTCGGGGCAGTGGCGCATTATAGCGGGCAGGCCGCCGGAGTGGTCGGCCTCGGCGTGGTTCGCCACGACGATATCTATTGTCGCCGGGTCGACGACGTCGCGGACGTTGGCGACGAAGTCGTCGGCGAAGGGCCCCCACACCGTATCGACCAGGACCGTCTTCTCGTCTCTTATGAGGTAGGAGTTGTACGTCGAGCCGCGGGGAGTGGATAGCTCGTAGCCGTGGAAGTGGCGCAAGGCCCAATCCACGACGCCGACCCAGTAAACGTTCTCGACTATTTCTATTACCATAACGCCACCGCCTTGTCAGGGGAAACGGTCAGCCTTCGTTGCGTACCATTTCGGCCACGAGCGAGCACACTTTCCCCAGAAACTCGCCGTCGTCGCTCGAGAACGGCGAGGGGGTATGGGAGTCGATGTCGAGCTCGCCCCACACGCCGCCGCCGACCAGGATGGGTAAAACGATCTCGGCTTTGACGTCCGGGTTGCAAGCCAGGTAGTTGGTCTCTTTGGAGACGTCCTGGATGACGAACATGCGCCGCGTTTGCGCCGCGCGGCCGCAGATGCCGGTGCCCACGGAAATGCGCACGTGCTCGGTGGGCGCGCCGTTGTACGGCCCCAGGACGAGGTCGTCCGGCTTCTCGGGATCGGTAATGTAGAAACCGACCCAGTCGAAATAGGGCACCTCGGCCTTGAGGAGGTCGCACACGCGCTGCAACTTCCCGTCCCTCGTGGCGCCTCCCCTGAGCGTCGCCTCGAGTTCCGGCAAAAGTCCCGCGAAAATCTTCGCCTTGTCCGCCATAACGTTCGTCCTCTCTTTAGGTTCGGCCTTCGCCCTTCAGCTCGTCCCACACGCGGAAGGCGCGCCTCAGGTGCGGCATCGTGACAGAGCCGCCGACGACCAGCCCCACCGCGAGCGCCTCCTCCAGCTCGCCGTCGGTCACGCCCTCCTCGTTGCAGCGCGTAAGGTGGTGCGTGACGCAATCGTCGCAGCGCAGGACGAGCGACGATACCAAACCGAGCAGCTCCTTCACCTTGGCCGGCAGCGCGCCGTCGCGGTAGACGCCGGCGTCGACGTTGAAGAAGCGCTTCATCTCTTTGCCGGCGCGCTCGAGGACGAGGCGGTTCAGCTCCTCGCGCTCCGCTTCGAACTTCTCGATTTCGCTCTCGGCCACGCGTGCACCACCCTCACGTCTTGTAGCCGCGGACTTCCTCCGGCAAATATTCCACGCCCAAGCCCGCGGCGATACGGGTCACGAAGTTGAAATAGGCCGTAATCATATTGACGTCCAGAATGTCGCGGTCGGAAAGGCCCCGGGCGCGCAACGCGGCGACGTCCCCCTCCGTCACGTCGCCCGGGGCCCGCGTCAACTTGTCGGCGTACGCCGCCAACGCCCGCTCGCGCGCCGAAAGCGGCGCCTCGCGCCAGTCCGTTATCACGGCGTCGACGCGCTCGTCGTCCTTCCAGTAAAAACGCAGCGGTTCGGCATGGTGGTTGACGCAGTACTCGCAGCGGTTGGCGGAGGAGACCACGACGGCGATTAATTCGCGCTCGAGCCGGCTCAAGGCCGAGTCGCCGAACATCAGCGTCAGGTAGAGCTCGAGGTGCTTCGCCATCGCCTCGGCGTTCAAGCTCTGGACCGTCATTATATTGGAGAGCTTCCCGCGGGTGCGGATGACGTCGTCGTACGCGTCGCGGACGGCGCCCTCGGCCTCGTCTTCGCCTATCACCTTAATCCAAGGCATAACGCGACTCCCGGACCAAGACTACCCCTTATATTAAGCGTTAGCGCCGCGGCCGGCGGCGTTAACTCATCTCGACGAACTTATCGGCCGCGGTGTTGCATATCTCGCACGGCGCCTCGGCCTTGCCGAAGACGACGTTGCCGCATACCGGGCAGAAGTAGATGCCGCCGGTCTCGATATCGCGGCCCGCTTTCACGGCCTCCAGCGCCTCGCCGTACAGCTTGGCGTGACGTTCCTCCGCGGCCAACGCGAACTTGAACGTAGCCGCGGCCGGGCTGCTCTCCGCCTCCGCGGTTTCCACCATGGGCGGGTACATCTCCGTGTACTCGTACGTCTCGCCCGCCTTCGCCGCCTCCAGATTCTCGGCCGTCGATTTCACCACTTTCATCTGGCGGAGGTGCGCCATGGCGTGTACCGTCTCCGCCTCCGCGACGGCGCGGAAGAGCCTGGCGACCTCGGGCAATCCGTCCTGCTCCGCCTTTTGGGCGAATGCGAGATATTTCCGGTTGGCCTGGCTCTCGCCGGCGAACGCGTCCTTGAGGTTTTCCTCGGTCGTGGCCATATTCGCTTAACTCCTCGCTTTGGGCATAATTTTTAGGGTTATCAAACCATTTCGAAATCGCGGAAATCGAACATGAAGCCCGAGCCGCTCGCGTAGTCGAGCTCGGCCTGGACGATGGCGGCGTGGCCGTCCTCGATCTCGACGAAGCGGGCGAACAGCGGCCTCGCCTCTTCCGGCAGCTCTTCGACCATACGTTTGTAGAATTCGCCGGCCTCCGTCTCCATATGGAGGGCCCGCCGCAGCATCTCGACCTCGCCGCCGCGCGTCTCGCCGGCGGCTTCCTTCGCGAGCTTCGTAACGCCCTCTTCGATCGCCGCCCGGCGCGGGACCGCGGTCTCCAGCCCCTCGGCCGTTACGGCGCCCGTCCGCCGCCACTCGCTCAGGCGGCTCTCCAGGTACTCGACGTGATGTTGCTCTTCGTTGGCCAAGACGCCGAAGACCTTGCGGCCGACGTCGCTTCCGGCTGTTTCGGCCATCTCACGGTACGCGTCGCGGACGTTGTGCTCGAACTCGAGCGCCGTTTTGAGCGCTTCCTCGACGTTCATCGTTTACCTCCGGCGGTTAATATGACCCGGCCTTAGGAGGAAGCCGCGGGCGGCTTGAATACCCGCGCCCCCAGCTCGCCGTCGAGCGCGGACGGCTCGGCACCCGCCTCCACGACTTTCCGCAATACGGCCTCCGCGGACTCTTCCTCTTCTACCTGCTCCTCCACGAACCACTGCAGGAAGTAGCCGGTTGCTTGGTCCTTCTCTTCCACGGCGAGTTTCACCAAGCCGCCGATGAGCCCCGTTACCTTACGCTCGTGGGCTAAGACGTGCTCGAAGGCCGCGGCCGGCGAGTCCCAATCCGTGGGGGGCCCGTCAATAGGACCGAGTACGACGCGGCCGTTCCGCTCATACACGTAACTGTAGAACTTCATGCCGTGGGTGACTTCCTCCTGCGCCTGGACCCGCATCCAGTTGGCGAAGCCGGGGAGGTCCGCGGCGTCGAAGTACGCCGCCATGGATAAGTACAGGTACGCCGAGTAGAGCTCGGCGACGAGCTGGCCGTTGAGGGCCTCTTGCATCTTGTCGCTCAGCATAGATATCAACCTCTCCGTAAAAAACTAATTCGCGGCCCCTTGGCAAGACGTTTACGAATCGAGGAGCCGGCGCTCGCCCTCCAGCGCGCGGACGCCGGATACCTCCTGACTAACCTCCATCGTTCCGCGGTAGTTACCGTCGACGTCGCGCAGGGCGAAATATCGGATGTGCACGAACTTCTCACCCTGCCGTATCCAAAACTCCGCGACGTCTCTCTCGCCGGCTTTGAATTCCTCCAGTAGTCGGTTGACGGCGTGGAGGCTCTTCGGGGGGTGGCAGTTCTGTATCGTCCGGCCTATTACGGCCGGGCTCCGCGGAAATATTCGTTCCGCCGTGGCCGAATAATACCTTACGGTGTCCTCCTCGTCTACGAAGGTGACGTCGACCGGCAGATGCTTCAATATCAGGTTAACCTGTTCCGCGGTAAGCGTTCCCGTATCCAACGCCACGTTGTCCTTCGCGTCGACCAATTCGGCCTCCTCGCTTTAGCGGCTCGGGTAACGCCGACGGCGCTACCCTTTCCACAAGCCGTGTACGTTGCAGTATTCGCGGAGCGTTACGTTCTCGGCGTCGACGCAGAACGCGGCCTCGGGGGCGTCGCCCGGCTTCAGGAACTCGCGGTACGCCTTGCCGTCGGCGACGACCTCGATCCACTCGATGTAATGCTCCTCCTCCATCGGGTGGGCGACGCTGCCGACGCTGACCTTGATGCCGTGCTCGGCCGGCTCGCTCACCGGGACGTGCTTCTCCACCGCGGCGTCCGTCGCGTTCTCCTCGTAGAGCTTCATGGCCTCGCCGCAGCACACCAGCTCGCCGGCGCCGCCGTGCAGCACCTCGACGATATTACCGCACAGCTCGCACTTGTAGATCTGTAATCTCTCGGCCATTTCGATGCCCCTTTTTTTCTAATACGTTATCGACTTCGTCCTATTTCCTCGCGAGAAAACCCGCGACACTTGACGACGCCCACACCATACCACGCCGTGCACTCCCGCGCTTTGACTTAAATCAAACGTTATGGCCCTACGTGAATGTCGGGCCACGACACCTCGAAGACCTCGAACTGCTCGGCGTTCTCGCGCTCGATCTCGAGGAGGCGGTAGTGGCCCATCTCCATCGACGCGACGTAGAATATCATATTTCGCGTCGCCTCGTCGGCATATAGGCCGGCGATGCCGCGGTAGAAGTCGTACGCCGCGAGCTCGGCGTCCATCCCCTGCTCCAATACCCGGCTCAGCGGCGTATCCTCCCCCTCGAGTTTGACCTCCGGGAGCGGGACCACTCCCTTCTCGGGCAGGCAGATTTTCTTATCGGGAAAATCTTTATGAAACTGCGCCTCGAAGAAACCGCGGTGCTTCTCCTCCTCGGCGGCGAGGAACTCGAGGCGGTCCTTGAGCATGGCGTTATGCACGCCCGCCGCCAGCTTGCGGTACACTTCTCGCGCGTCCACCTCCGCCTTCATCGCCGTGAGGAGTACGTCTTCCATCTTGTACTTTTTCAGGTTCAACGGCGCCATAACATCACTATCCTTTCGCCTTCGGCTCGAGCCGCGCCCGATCTAAACCGCCGCTACGCGTACCTTTCCAAAACCTTCGCCAGCGCCGCGCGGTCGACTTCCTGCCCGGCGAGCGGCCCTCGAGCCGTCGGCGCGAAGCGCGTCTCGAACGGGTCCCTCTCCTTGCGGTAAACCACGCCCAGCGGGATGCGCTCGTCCCATTCGTATGCTTTTTGCATCGCGGCGTCGAAATCCGTCGGGTCGTAGTCGGCGGGCAGCGGGTAACACCTCTTCTTGAACCAGGCGAAGGTGTTCACCTTATTGAACGAAACGCACGGGTGTAAGATGTCGACGAGCGAGAAGCCCCGCCAGGCTATGGCCTGTTCGATCAGGCCAGCCAGGTGGTCCGTCTCGCCCGAGAAGCCGCGCGCCACGAACGACGCGCCCATAGCGACGGCGACGGCTATGGCGTTGAACGGCTCCGCGGTGGGGCCGTGGGGCTGCGCCTTGGTTACGAAGCCCTCCTCGGAGGTTGGGCTGGCCTGGCCCTTCGTCAAGCCGTAGACCAGGTTATCGTGGACGAGCGTCGTAACGTCGACGTTGCGCCGTATCGCCGCCAGCAGGTGGTTGCCGCCCTCGCCGTAGTTGCAGCCGTCGCCGCTCTGGACGATTACTTTAAGGTCCGGGTTGGCAAGCCTGGCGCCGGTGGCCACGGGCAGCGAGCGGCCGTGCAGGCCGTTGAAGACGTTGGCGTTCAGATAGTGCGGCGCCTTCGCCGCCTGGCCTATGCCCGAGACGAAGAGCACCTGGTGCGGCTCGAGCGCCGAGGCTACCAACGCCTTCTTCACCGCCTCGACGATGGCGAAGTTGCCGCAGCCCGGGCACCACGCCGTCTCGTACTTTCCGTAATCCTCTAATTTCACCATAGGCTATCCCGCCCCGTTTTATATCACGTTTTAAGTTCGCGTAAAATATATTCGGGCGTGAGCGGTAGGCCGTCGTACCGGCTTACGCGCTCGCCGACTTCGAAACCCGTCTCGGCCCGAATGAGCCGCGCCAGCTGGCCGGTCGCGTTGCCCTCGACGCAGACTACCCGCTTCGCCTCCCTTAAGCGTTCTACGAATTGCTCGGGGACTAAAGGCCATACCTGCGGGAAGTGAAGCGTCGCGGCCTTCGCGCCGTTCCCTCCGAGATCGGCCGCCGCCTCCGCGACGGCGCCCTTGCTCGAGCCCCACCCCACGAGGAGAACCTCCGCTTTCGCCGGACCTTCGTATACCGGTGGCACGACCTCCGCCCGGATGCCGTTCTCCTTGCGGCGCCGTTTTTCCACCTGGCGTACGCGGGCGTCGAGGTCCTCCGTAAGGTGGCCGTCCTCGGTATGCTCGTCGCTGTCCACTACTACCAGGTTGCGGCTCATACCCGGCAGGAGCCGCGGCGAGACGCCGCTCTCGGCCGCGGCGTAGCGCGCGTACGGCTCGGCGAACTCGGCCGGCGCCGCGTACGAACCTACGGGCGGTAGGCCGTCGACGTCGAAGGGCTCGACGGCGCGGAAAGAATCGGCGAGGAACTGGTCCGTCAGCACGAACGCCGGCCCCTGGAACTTTTGCGCGAGCTCGAGCGCTTTCCGCGTGAGGTGGAAGCATTCCTCTACGTCGCCCGGCGCGAAGACCGCCCGCGGGAACTCGCCGTGCCCCGCGCGCAGGACGAATTCGAGGTCCGCCTGCTCGGTGCGCGTCGGCAGGCCGGTGGCGGGGCCGGGCCGCTGCGCGACGACGACGACCACCGGCGTCTCCGTCATCCCCGCCAGGCTCACGCCTTCCACCATCAACGCGAAGCCGCCGCCGGACGTGGCCACCATGCTCGGCGCGCCGGCGTACGACGCCCCCAACGCCATATTGATAGCCGCTATCTCGTCCTCGGCCTGCTCCACGACGAGGCCCATTTCCTCGGCGTGCACGACGAGCGTCAGCGGTATCGACGTCGACGGCGTCATGGGATAGAACGCGCAAAATTTCGCGCCCGCCGATACCGCCCCCAACGCGATGGCCTGATTGCCGTTCAACGTCAACCGTTCGGCCGGCCTTTCGACGGCCGCCAGCGGCCTACGGTACCGCGGCTCCAGAGCCCCGGCCCACGCGAACGCCTTCGCGAGGGCCTCGCGGTTCTCCGCCACCGCCTTGCCCTTCTTACCGAAATACCCTTCGACGACGCCGGCCACGAGCTCTTCGTCGAGGCCGACCAAACAGGCGACTACGCCCAACGCCGCGACGTTGCGGTACCGGCCTTCCGCCAGCTCCTCATAGGGTACGGCTAAAACGTCCTCGCCCTCGACGCCGAAAGCTCCGTCGGCGATTATTATTCCCGCCGGCGTCAATTCGCCGCGGTGCAGCCCCACCGTCTCTTCGTTAAACGCCGCCAGCACGTCCACCGCCTCGCCCGACGCGGCGACCTCGTCGACGCTCGCCCGGACGGCGAAGGTGTTATGGCCGCCCCGGATCCGCGACTGGTAGCTCTGCGTCACGACGACGTAGTAGCCGGCGCGCACGAGGCTCTTGCAGAGAATCGGCCCCAGCGTCGCCAGGCCCTGCCCCGCCTCGCCGCCGATAAGGATGGTCAACTCTCTTTCGCCCATAGCCTACCCCTCTACGCCCGTTTACCGGTCCTTGTCCGCGTCGGGGTCTTCGGTCATTTTATTGACGTCCAGGACTTTTCTCAAATCCTCGTCGCCGAGCAGCTTTTCCTCCATCGCCAGCTCGCGAACGGATTTATTTTCCTTCAGCGCTCTCTGCGCGAGCTCCGCGGCGCGACGGTACCCGATATACGGGCTAAGCGCCGTCGCCAGCGCCGGGCTGCTCTCCGCGTACCGCCGGCACACCTCCGCGTCGGCCTCGACGCCCGCCACGCACCGCTCGGCAAACGCCTCCATCCCCCGCGATAAGATTTCGATCGCCTGGAGCAAGTTGTACGCGACCACCGGCATCATGACGTTAATCTCGAGCTGTCCCGACCTCGCTGCGTGCGCGACGGCCGCGTCGCACCCCATTACGTGGAAGCAAACCATATTGAGCATCTCGGCCATTACCGGGTTCACTTTACCGGGCATGGCCGACGAGCCGGGTTGAACCGCGGGCAGCTTCAGCTCCCCCAGGCCCGTGCGGGGCCCGGAGGAGAGCAGGCGGAAGTCGTCGGCGATCTTGACGAGGCTCGTCGCCAGCGTCCTCAACGCGCCGGAGGCCGCCGCCGCCGCGTCCAGTGATTGCATGCAAGCAAAGATATTGTTCGCGGTTCGAAATTCGCCGTCGGTCGCCTCGTTTATATATTTTATTACCAACGGCTTGTAGCCCGGCGCCGTGTTTAACCCCGTTCCCACGGCGGTACCGCCTACGCAAAGGTCCTTCAATTCTTCGGCCGCCGCGGCGACGCGGGCGCGGCCGGCCCGGACCGACGCGGCGTACGCGCCGAACTCCTGCCCCAGCCGCAGCGGCACCGCGTCCTGGAGGTGGGTGCGGCCGCACTTCACGACGTCGTCGAACTCGCACGCCTTCTCCTCCAAGGCGGCGGCCAGCGCGTCCGCGGCCGGCAGGAGCCGCTCGCGCACGGCGACGAAGGCCGAGATATGGATGGCGGCGTGAAAAGTGTCGTTGGTGGACTGGGCCATGTTGGCGTGGTCGTTGGGGTGAACCGTTTCGTACTCGCCGAGCTTCCCGCCCAAAATTTCCTCGGCGCGGTTGGCCAGCACTTCGTTCGCGTTCATGTTCTGCGACGTGCCGGCGCCGGCCTGGAATACGTCCACGACGAACTGCTCGAGCCACCGCCCGGCCGTGACCTCCTCCGCGGCGGCGACGAGCGCCCCGCCCCCCTTCTCGTCCAGCACGCCCCGCTCGCCATTGGCCTTGGCCGCGGCGCGCTTGACGACGGCCTGCGCCACCACGAAAGCCGGCGGGAGGCGCAAGCCGCTTATGGGAAAGTTCTCGACGGCGCGCTGCGTCTGCGCGCCCCAATACGCGTCGCGGGGTACCTTCACCTCGCCCAGCGTGTCCCGTTCGGTCCGATATTCGGGCATGGAAATACCCCCAAAGCCGGCGGCCTTCAGCCTACGCTACCGGCTATGTTACTCGAGCTCGCGGACCGCGGCCAACGCCGCCTCGTAATTCGGCTCCTGGCCCAGCTCGGGCACGAGCTCGACGTAGCGTACGACGCCGTCGCGGCCTACGACGAAGACGGCCCGGGCCAGCAAGCGCACTTCCTTGATGAGCACGCCGTACGCAAGGCCGAACGAAGCGTCGCGGTAGTCCGACAACGTAACGACGCGGTCCACGCCCGCCGCTCCGCACCAACGCTTCTGCGCGAAGGGAAGGTCCATGCTTACGGTGAGGATGACGACGTCTTCGCCCAGGCCCGCGGCCTCGACGTTGAAGCGACGCGTCTCGGTCGAGCACACTTCCGTGTCCAACGACGGTACGGCGGCGATAACGCATATCTTCCCGCGATAGGACGAAAAGTTGACCGGCTTGAGGTCGTTGTCGACGACGACGAAGTCGGGCGCTTCGTCGCCCACCTTAACCTCGTCGCCGACCAGCGTCACCGCGTTGCCGCCCATCGTAACCAGCCCCGTTCTCTCGGCCATGGCGTTCTCCTTTCGCGGCTAAATATAATTAAATAGATAAAATTATTCCAGGTAAAACTTTAAGCCGCCTAGGGCGACGGGTCGCCTTCGACGCCGAGGGACGCGAGCATCTCGCGCACGTCGTTGGTCGGCGCGCAGGCACACGGGTTACCGCTCTTCCGCGGGATAGCGGTTGAGGTACGCGATCTCATCGAGTGGCAGCCGCTCGGGCCGCTCCCGCTCCGCCTCGACTTGTTGCTCCGAGAGAACCGGACTTATGGCGTCGGCGCGCCGGCCCACGTTCACCAGCGTCACGACGTCCATATCCTCCGGTATGCCCAGGACCTCCCTCGTCTTGCGGGGGCTGTAGCCGGCGATGGGGTGCGCGACGAGGCCCAGCTCCGTGGCGCGTAATATAATGAAAGCCGTCGCCATGCCGACGTCGAAGAGGTAGTACTCGCGGTCCCGTATCACGCAATCGTATTCCTTCTTGCTGAGGACGACGATTATCATGGAGGCGTCGAAGGTCCACTCGTTGCCTTTGGACATTACGTCCCGCATACTCGCCAGCGTGTCGGGGTCGTAGACGAAGATAAAGCGCCACGGCTGATTATTGAAGCACGAGGCGGAGAGGCCGGCGCACTGGGCCAAATCGCGAATTAGCTCATCGGTGATTTCGACCGGCGCCAGCGAGCGATACGCGCGCCTCGCGATTATCGCTTCTTTAACGTCCATAGCGGCCCTCCTGCGGCCGGCGGTTTAAAATTCGCTGCGCGCGGCCCGGTTATACCGGCGAAAAAAACCGCGGTTCCCGCACGCGCTTAACTCGCGAGGGGCGCCGCGGCCGTCCGCTCTTGAACTTTCCCCCTTCAAACCGGGTAACTCCCGCGTCTACTACCAATTCTCACATAGCAACTCGTAGTGGGCCTGGGGATGGTCGCAGGCCGGGCAGGGGTCCGGCGCCTCCACTCCTTCATAAAGGTATCCGCAGTTCCGGCAGCGCCACACCACCGCCTTATCTTTCGTGAAAAAGGTACCGGCTTTGACGTTGGCGAGCAGGCCCAGGTATCGCTTCTCGTGCTGCTTCTCGGCGACCGCTATGGCCTCGAAGATGTCCGCTATCTCGCCGAACCCTTCCTCGCGCGCCGCCTTGGCGAAGGAGGGGTACATGTCGGTCCATTCGTAGTTTTCGCCCCCGGCCGCGGCCTCCAAATTCGCCGCGGTGGCGCCGATGACCCCCGCCGGGTACGCCGCCTGGATCTCGACGTCGCCCCCCTCCAGCAGCTTGAAGAGCCGCTTGGCGTGTTCCTTCTCCTGATTGGCGGTCTCCTCGAAGACGGCGGCGATCTGCTCGAAGCCGTCCTTGCGGGCCCGGCCGGCGAAATAGGTGTAGCGGTTCCGCGCCTGCGATTCCCCCGCGAAAGCCGTGAGCAAATTCTTCTCCGTCCGGGTCCCCTTTATTCCGGCCATGTCGAACCTCCTGCGTTTAACGCGCCGTGTGAATGCCCGTAATCCTTAGTTCCGGCCGCCGCAACTTTTATCGGGAGGAGGTCACGCGGCCGGGCGCCGGTCGGGCGCCTCGCGCCGGCAGTCCGGGCACAAGCCGTAGAATCCGAGGCGGTAGCCCTGCACGTCGTAGTCGGATACTCTCCGCACCTCATCCAGAAAGCCGTCCACCGCTTCCAACGGCACGTCGTCGACGCGGCCGCACTGCTCGCACACGACGTGGTAATGGTCGGCCAGTTCGCCGTCGTATCGCCGCGGCGCGCCCACCTCCCACAGCCGCCGAATCAAGCCGTGCTCGGCGAGCGTCTCGAGGTTGCGGTAAACGGTAGCCATGCTGATGTCGGGGAGTCTTTGCCGCACCGCCAGGTACAACTCGTCGGTCGAGGGGTGGGTCCCGGCGTTCCTGATCTCCTCCAGGATGACCCGTCGCTGCACCGTCATCTTCAATTTTTCGGGCTTCTCCAATCCTTGCTCCTATATGTTAATGATAACTATTATTGATAGATAATATATTTGACCGATTTCGTCAATAGTTTTTTCCGATAATGCCGTGGACGCCGACGTAAACACGTTTTGCCGCACGTTTCGGCCCCGCCGCCTATAAAAAAACCCGGCCTAGTAGGCCAGGTCTTCGTCCCGGGCGGGGCGTCACTCGGTAACGGCGGGACCGCCGCCCGAGACCTGGGCCGCCTCGCGCGCCTTTTCCGCTGCCTGGCGGGCCTCCTCCTTCTTGGCCTTCCGGGCATCTTCTTCGGCCTTGCGCCGGTCGTAGTAGCGTTTGGTCTTGTTAACCAGCTCGACGAGGGCCATGGGGGCGCCGTCGCCGTGGCGGGTATCGGTCTTGACTATGCGAACGAAGCCGCCCCCCGCGCCCTCGGCGATGGGCGCTATCTCGTGGAAGAGCTTCCATAACAGGTTGCGGTCGCGGACTACCGGCGCGACCAAACGCCGGGCGTGAACGGTGTCCTCGCCGGCGCGGGCGATGATCCGGTCGGCCAGGGCCTTGACGGCCTTGGCCTTGGCCTCGGTCGTATTTATCTGTTCGTAATGGAACAGCGACCGAACGAGGTTGGACATCATCGCGCGCCGGTGGGACGGCGTCCGCGAGAACTTTCTCTTATACTTGCGGTGACGCATGGTTAATCGTCCTTTATGTCGGAGACGTCCATCCCC
Source organism: Candidatus Zixiibacteriota bacterium (assembly GCA_030613505.1). Classification (GTDB taxonomy): domain Bacteria; phylum RBG-13-66-14; class B26-G2; order WVWN01; family WVWN01; genus WVWN01. Next base: position 15,432 of record JAUWLW010000018.1, on the reverse strand, counting down.
AACAAAAGGCCCATCCCGGTCAGCACTTCCTTTATTTCGTTGAGCGACTTGCGGCCGAAGTTGCGGTACTTGAGCATTTCGGCGTCGGTCTTGGCGACCAGGTCGCGAATAGTCTTGATATCGCCCATTTCCAGGCAATTCACGGCCCGCACCGAGAGCTCGAGCTCGTTAACGTTGCGGGAGAGGAGTTCTATTAGTCGAGCACGCTCCTCGTCCTCCCGCGCCTGCTCCGGCGGCCGCTTGGTCTCGAAATCGACTAACAACTCGACGTGGGATTGTAAAACTTTCGCCGCGGCGTCGAGGGCCTGGTTGGCGGTCATGCTGCCGTCGGTCCAAACCTCGACCACCAGGCGGTCGTAGTCGGTCCGCTGGCCCACGCGCGTCTCCTCGACGGCGTACTTCACCTTGCGCACCGGGGTGTAGACGGCGTCGATGGGCATAGCTCCCACGGGCCGTTCCTCGTCGCGCAAGCGTTCCACCGGAACGTAGCCGCGTCCCCGGCTCACTTCCATTTCCATCTTGAGGCGGCCGCCCTCAGCCAACGTCGCTATCTTCTGGGCGGGGTTGATAATCTTGACGTCCGGGTCGGCGATGATGTCGTGGCCGGTGACCTCGCCCTCGCCTTCGACGTCGAGGTAGATGGTCTTGGGTCGGGAGGCGTCGAGGCGCAGTACCAGCCCCCGGAGGTTCATTATGATCTCGGTAGTGTCCTCGTAGACGTTCGGGATCGTAGAGTACTCGTGCAATACGCCGTCGATCTTGACGGACGTGATAGCCGTACCTTCGATGGCCGAAAGTAGGACGCGCCTGACGGCGTTTCCCAGCGTCAGGCCGAACCCTTGCTCGAGGGGCTCGATAACGTACTTACCCCACGAACCCTTTGCCCCCTCGGGTTCGAACTTGACCCCACGCGGCATCTGAAAAGCGTCAGCCTTCATGGGCCAGTCCCACTCCTTTGCTCGTCACGATCGTTGAAAGTGCAGCTATACGCGGGAATAGAACTCGACGACCAGGTGCTCGTCGACCGGGACGGGAATCTGCTCGCGCGTCGGCAGCGAGACCACCCGCCCTTCGGCCTTCTTCGGGTCAAATTCCAACCATTCCGGCAATAGCTTCCCGCTGTTATATTCCAAACCGTACTTGATGGGCTCGATCCGCAAACCTTTTTCGACGGTGGCTACGACGTCGCCCACCTTGACCTGATACGAGGGGACGTTCACCCGTCGGCCGTTGACGGTGAAGAAGCCGTGCCGCACAAGCTGCCGCGCCGTCCCGCGGGCGGAAACGAACCCCAACCGGTACGCGACGTTGTCCAGACGCATCTCCAGCAGCTGCAGGAGGTTCTCGCCCGTTACGCCTTTGCGCCGGACCGCCAGGCGGAAGTACTTCCGGAACTGGTTTTCCAAAAGGCCGTACGTACGGCGCAGCTTCTGCTTCTCGCGGAGCCGCACGCCGTAGTCGGATATCCGGAATCGGCGCCTCAAACCGTGTTGCCCGGGCGGGTAGTTGCGCGGGTTAACCGGCTTGTCCACCGGGCACTTGCCGCGCGCGAAGCAGCGCTCGCCCTTGAGAAAGAGTTTCGCCCCTTCGCGACGGCAGATTCGACAACTCGGGCCACGATACTTAGCCATATCTTACGAAACCTCGCAACGCGGCGTCATACCCGACGCCGCTTCCTGGGCCGGCAGCCGTTGTGCGGGATTTTGGTGCGGTCGCGGATGCCGGTCACGCGGAGGCCGGAGGCCTGGATGGCGCGCACCGCCGACTCGCGCCCCGAACCCGGCCCCACTACCTGCACCTCGACCTCCTTCAATCCCATGGCCACGGCCCGCTTCGCCGCCTGGTCGGCGGAGATCTGGGCCGCGAACGGCGTAGACTTGCGGGACCCCTTGAAGCCGACCAAACCGCCCGAACCCCAGGCGACGACGTTCCCGTCCTTGTCGGCGATGGTTATAAGGGTATTATTGAAAGAGGACTTGATGTAGACGGTGCCTTCCGAAACCGTCCGCTTGACTTTCCTCTTAGTCTTCTTTTTAACCTTGGCCACGGTTTATCACCTCGTGTTATTAACCCCGGGCGAGGTTACTTCTTCTTCCGCTTCCGCCCGACCGTCCTGCGCGGGCCCTTGCGGGTCCGGGCGTTGGTTTTCGTGCGCTGGCCTCGGGCGGGCATGCCTTTCTTATGGCGGAGGCCGCGGTAGCTGTTTATAGCGATCAACCTCTTGACGTTGGCCGCCGCCTCGGAGCGGAGCGCGCCCTCGACCTTATGCCCCTCTTCAATGACGCCGCGCAGACGCGCCACCTCGGCGTCCGTCAAATCCTTGACCCTGGTATCGGGGTTCACGTTGGCCTTCGCCAGGATAGCGCGCGCGGTCGTGGGGCCGATGCCGAAGATATACGGCAGCGCGGCCTCGATGCGCTTCGCGCGGTTCAAGTCAACGCCGGCTATACGTGCCATGGGTGCACTTCTCCCTTAAAAGGCGCTTCCTACCCCTGGCGCTGTTTGTGCCGGGGGTTTTCGCAAATTACGCGAACGACGCCGCGCCTTTTTATTATCTTGCACTTCTTGCAGATCTTTTTTACCGAAGGTCGTACTTTCATCGTCGCCACCTCGACGGCGGCCGCTACTTATATCGCCACGTAATGCGGCCGCGGTTGGGGTCGTAGGGCGTAAGCTCGACCTTGACGCGGTCGCCCGGAAGTATGCGGACGAAATGCATCCGCATGCGCCCGCATACGTGCGCGAGGAGGACATGGCCGTTGTCCAGCTTCACCCGAAACATCGCGTTGGGGAGCGGCTCGACGACGACCCCCTCTACCTGTATGGTTCGTTCCTTCACCAAAACAGCCGTCTTAGTCCTTTAGACGAACTCTTCCCAACCCCGCGTCAATACCCTCGGTTCGTCGTCGGTTATCACTACCGTGTGTTCGAAGTGCGCCGAGAGGCCGCCGTCCTGAGTAACGACGGTCCACTTGTCCCCGCTAACCTTGGTCCGCCAATCGCCCGTCACTACCATAGGCTCGAGCGCCAGCGCCATACCGGAGACCAACCTCGGCCCACGCCCGGGCAGCCCGTAATTCGGCACCTGGGGTTCCTCGTGCATCTTCGCCCCGATGCCGTGGCCTACGTACTCGCGCACGACGTCGAAGCCGCCCTCCTGGGCCGTCTTTTCGATGACGTGCGAGACGTCGCCCAAACGGTTGACGGCCCGGCACTGCGCCACGGCGTTCTCCAAACACCGCCGGCCGCACGCCAACAACTCGGCCGCCCCGTCTCCCAGAGCCACCGTAAACGCCGCGTCGGCGTAATAACCGTCCAACAACACGCCCACATCCACCGACACCACGTCCCCCTCCACTAAAATCCTGTCAGGCGAAGGTATGCCGTGGACGACCTCGGCGTTCAACGAGATGCAAGACGAAGCGGGGAAACCCATGTACCCCAGGAACGCCGGCCTCGCCCCCGCACCCTCGATCGTCTTCCGCACGGCGTGGTCCAGCGCCGCGGTACTGCTTCCCGGTTCCGCGCGCCGGCGAGCTTCCCTCATCGCGTCGACCACTATCGCCGCGGCCCGGGCCATCACCTCTACCTCCCCCGCGGACTTAACGTTTATCATCGCCGCAGGCCGCGATAGGTCCGATCGCCGCTTCCACCCGAGCCAAAACCTCTTCCCGGCTCCCCGTCCCGTCCACTTCGCGCAAGACGCCGCGGCCCCGGTAGTACTCGATGACCGGCTCCGTCTCGCGCATGTAAACCCCGTACCGCTTCTTGAGCGTATCCGGCCGGTCGTCGGTCCGGGCAACGAGGTCGCCGGAGCCGCAATTTCCGCAAGTTTCGGCGGTCTCGGTATGGGTAACGGCGCCGCACTTCGCGCATACCCGCCGTCCCCGCAACCTACCGACGGCCGCTTCCTCGCCGACGGCGACGTAAATAACCGCGTCCACGTCGACGCCCTCCAGGGCCGCTAAAAACTCGGCTTGCTCGAGCGACCGAGGGTAGCCGTCCAGTACGAATCCGTCCAGCTGGCGCACCTTTTCGGCCACGACCTCGCCCAAGACCTCCTGCGGAACGAGCCTACCGGTATCGACGTATTCTTTGGCCTTCGCCCCCAGCGGCGTCCCCCGTCCTATGGCGTCGCGCAACATGTCGCCGGTCGAGAGGTGCGCGAGGCCGTGATTTGCCGCCACCTTCTCCGCTATGGTGCCTTTACCGGCGCCCGGCGGCCCTATCAGGACGAGTCGCATGCGAGCTCTAAACCCGGCCCCGTATTCGCCCCTTCTTGACGAAGCCGTCGTAGTGGCGCATGAGGAGGTGGGACTCTATCTGGCGCATGGTGTCGAGCGCCACCCCCACGACGATCAAAAGGCCGGTCCCGCCGAAGTAGAAGGGCACCTTCATAAAAGTGATAAGCACCGTCGGCAGGGTGTCGATGGCCGCCAAGAAGAAGCCTCCCACAAGCGTTATGCGCGTTATGATTCGGTCTATGTACTGGGCGGTGTTCTTACCGGGCCGTATGCCCGGAATAAAGCCGCCGTACTTCTTCATGTTCTCCGCCATGTCCTGCGGATTGAGGACGACGGCGGTATAAAAATAGGTAAAGAATATAATCATTACGACGTTGACGACGACGTACAACCACTGCCCCGGCACCAGCATTTGGGCCACCTGCTCGATAATTCCCCCCCGGCCCCCCGCGAACATCAGGATGGTCTGCGGGAACATTATTATGGAGCTGGCGAAGATGACCGGAATGACGCCCGCGGTGTTGACCCTGATGGGTATATGGGTAGATTGGCCGCCGTACACCTTCCGGCCCACGATCCGCTTGGCGTACTGGACGCGAATTCGCCGCTGCGCCTGCTGCATGTAAACCACGGCCATGACTACGCCGACCATTACGGCCAGGATGACGATGAGCGTAACGACGTCCATCTCGCCGTGGATCAAGTTGTTTATGGTTTTCATCGTCCCGCCGGGCATCGCCGCGACTATGCCGGCGAAGATGATGAGCGATATGCCGTTGCCCACGCCGAACTCGGTTATCTTCTCGCCCAGCCACATGATGAAGGCCGTGCCGGCGGTCAACGTCAGGATGGTCATCAACCGGAAGCCCCAGCCCGGCGACGCCACGACCGCGATTCCGCCCGGGGCCAAGCCTTCAAGCCAAAAGCTGATGGCGGAGCCCTGGACGATCGAGAGCACGACGGTGCCGTAGCGGGTATACTGGGTTATCTTCTTGCGGCCCGCATCCCCCTCCTTGGAGAGCTTCTCGAGATACGGGATAACCGTGACGAGGAGCTGGAAGATGATCGAGCTCGAGATGTAGGGCATTATGCCGAGCGCGAACACCGTGGCCCGGGTGAGGTTGCCGCCGGAGAAGAGGTCGAACAGGCCGAAGAGCGTTCCCTTTTGCGCCTCGAAGAAAGAGGTCAGCACGTCGGCGTTGACGCCGGGCACCGGGATGTGGCGGCCTATCCGATACACCAGGATCAGCCCCACCGTAATCAAGACCTTCCGGCGCAGTTCCGGGATCTTGAAGACGTTTCTTAAGTTGACAAAGAACCTTTTTATTACGTCGAACAATTTATTCCGCCTCGGCCTTGCCGCCGGCGCCCTCGATCTTGGCCCGCGCCTGGGGCGTAAAGTAATGGGCCCGCACCGTGAGCGCGGCGTTCAACTCGCCGCCGCCCAGGACCCTCAGGTAGCGAATCCCCTTCTCCTTCACGGCCTTGCGTTCTTTCAAGAAATTCAGATCTATGGTCGCGCCGTCGCCGAAGCGAGCCAGCTCGCCGACGTTCATGGACGCCGTCGCGACCTTCTTTTCGTTGTAAACGTTTGTAAAACCCCTCTTCGGCAAACGGCGTTGGAGAGGCATCTGGCCGCCCTCGAAGCCGGGGCGCGTTTTCCCGCCGGCCCGGGCCTTCTGGCCCTTATGGCCCCGACCGCACGTCTTACCGCGGCCGGAGGCCGGCCCGCGGCCTATGCGCTTCCGACCTTTCCTCGAGCCGGACGGCGGTTTGAGTTCGCCCAACTTCATTCTTCCTTAACCTCGTCGCCCGCCTTGGGCGGCGCTTCCTCCGGCGCGTCGGTTTCGGCCTTCGCCTTTTCCTTCTCGCCGGCTTCGGCGGCTTTTTCTTCTACCGGTTCCGGCGCGTCGCCTTCGGCCTGCGCCCCCTCCTTCTCGCCGGCCCCGGCGGCCTCTTTGGCCGCCTTTACCGGTTCCGGCGCCTCGGCGTCAGGGCGGACCTTCTTGGCGCGGACGCGACGGGCGATGCGGGTCGTCTTGGCCTTCTCCGCGGCCTCGGCAGCCTGGACGGCTTCCGCTTTCTTCGGCGCGGCCTTGGGCAACTCGCCGCGCCGGGCCGCTGCGGCCTCCGGAGAGATAAGGGACTTCAACCCCTCGACGGTAGCGCCGAGCACGTTGTGGGGGTTGTTCGAGCCCAAGGACTTCGTCAAGACGTTCTGGACGCCGGCGAGCTCCATCAAGGCGCGTACGGGGCCGCCGGCGATAACGCCGGTTCCGGGCGCCGCGGGTTTTAGCAAAACTTTGGCCGCGCCCTTCTTTACCAAAACCTCGTGCGGTATGGTGCCGGCCACGATGGGGAAGGTGAACATGTTCTTCTTGGCCAACTCCACGCCTTTGCGCACCGCCTCGGCGACCTCGTTGGCCTTGCCGAGCGCCACGCCGACGCGGCCGGCGCCGTCGCCCACGACCACCAGGGCGTTGAAACCGAACCGCCGGCCGCCCTTGACCACCTTGGCGACGCGGTTTATGGTTACGACGCGGTCTTGGAAAAGTTGTTCTTCTTCGCTGACTCTTCTTCTATTTCTATTCATGTCTGCCGGACGTGGTTGACGTTAGAACCGCAGGCCGCCCTTGCGGGCGCCGTCGGCCAGCGCCTTGACGCGGCCGTGGTACTTGTGCCCGCCGCGGTCGAAAACTACCTCCGTAATGCCCCGGGCGATCGCTTTTCCGGCGAGCGCCTCGCCGACGGCCGCGGCGCCGTCCACGTTGCCGCCGTTCACTTTGCCCCGAAGGTCCGGGTCCAGGCTGGAAGCAGCCGCCAGCGTCCGGCCTGCGTAGTCGTCGACGACCTGGACGTAGATATGCCGGAGGCTGCGGAAGACGCAACACCGGGGCCTATCCGCCGTCCCGCTCACCTTGCGGCGAACGCGGCCGTGTCTCCTCAAACGCCTGGGTACTTTTTTAGCAGGGTGAACCATCGCGACCATTCTTACACGCCGGGGCCCATACCGCCCAACGCCCCTTTGCGAACTTTGCGCCGAACGCGCTCGTTTTTGTACCTCACGCCTTTGCCCTTGTACGGCTCGGGCGGCCTCAGCAACCTTATCTCCGCGGCACATTGGCCGACCATTTCCTTATCAATACCGCGAACTACGATCGCCTGCGGCGACGGGACTTCTACGGTGACGCCCTCGGGCGGTTGGTACGTGATGGGCCGCGAGAAGCCGAGGGAAAGCTTAACCGCGTCGCCCTGGCGTTCGGCCCGATAGCCCACGCCGACGATCTCGAGCTCTTTCGAGAACCCCTGCGAGACGCCTTCCACCATGTTGGCCACCAGCGTGCGCGAAAGGCCCCACAGCGCCCGACTCTCGCGGCTTTCGTCGACCGGCGTCACGGACACCTGGCCGTCGGCGACCTGGACGGTCACCGCCGGGTGGAGGACGCGCTCCAGGTCGCCGTTAGGGCCCTTGACCCTGACGGTCCGACCGTCGACCTCTACCTCCACCTTTTCAGGCAACGGTATGGGCTTTTTTCCAACGCGAGACATATCAACCGATAGCGGCTACCACGCCCTCAAAAGCACTTCGCCGCCGATGCCGCGCTTTCGACATTCGCGGTCGGTCAGGATACCCTGCGACGTCGAGAGGACGGCCACGCCCAACCCGCTTATAACGCGGGGAATACTATCCTTGTCGGCGTAGACCCTTCGCCCGGGCTTGGAGACCCGTTCGATACGCCGCAGTATGCCGGCCTTGTCCGGCCCGTATTTCAAGTACACGCGAAGGGTCGGCGCCGGTCTTTCGTCGATAACGCGGTAGTTCGATATGAACCCCTCGTCCTTGAGGATTTTGACTATCTCCTCCTTGACTTTGGAGTGAGGGGCGTCGGCCTTCTCGTGGCCGGCGCGGAGCCCGTTCCGGATCCGCGTCAATAAGTCCGCTATGGGGTCGGTCATTACCATGTATTACGACCTTTAGGACGCGCCGCACGGCTTTCGCCGAAGGGCGCCGCCCCTACCAACTGGCCTTGATCACGCCCGGGATCTCGCCGCGCAACGCCAGCTGGCGGAAGCAGATCCGACACATTTCGAATTTACGGAGATAGGCGCGCGACCGGCCGCACAACGGGCAGCGGTTATACCGCCTGACCTTGAATTTGGGCTCCCGCTTGGCCTTGGCAATTAATCCCTTCTTCGCCATGAGTCTCTTAACGGTGCGCGCGGGGCCGGCCGAAGGGCATCCCGAGCGCCGTCAGTAAATTGCGGGCCTCCTCGTCGCTTCCGGCGGAGGTCGCTATCGTTACGTTCATCCCGGTTATCTTGACGACTTTGTCGTAATCTACCTCCGGGAATATAATTTGTTCCGTTATGCCGAGCGTATAGTTGCCGTGGCCGTCGAAGCTCTCAGGGTCGAGGCCGCGGAAGTCGCGTACCCGCGGCAGCGAGAAGCTGATGAGCCGGTCGAGGAACTCGTACATTCGGTCGCGGCGCAGCGTCACGCGGACGCCGGACGGCATGCCGATCCGGACCTTGAAGTTCGCCACCGACCGCTTGGCGCGGCTGACCACGGGTCGCTGGCCCGTCACGGCGGCGAGTTCGTCGACCGTGGCGTCGAAAACTTTTATATCGTCGTGGTACCGGCCGAGGCCCGAATTTATCGCGATCTTGACGAGGTGCGGGACCTGGTAACGGTTGCGGTAGCCGCGCTCCGCCATTATAGCCGGCACTACTTCGTCTTCGTACTTCTTCTTTAAACGCGGTTTTATCACGGCCTCTCCGGACGAGAATTAACGCTCCAAAACCTCGCCGCATTTTCGGCACGTGCGTACTTTCGTGCCGTCGGCGAGTTCGGTATGGCCGACGCGGGTGGTCTGCCGGCACTTGGGACATATCAACATTACGTTCGAGACGTGAATGGAGGCCTCGATCTCGTGAATGCCGCCGGCGCGGTCTTCGCGCGTCCGCCGGGCGTGCTTTTTGACGAAATTTACGCCCTCGACGATAAGCCTCCCCTTTTGGGGTATCACCCGCAGGATCTTGCCGGTCTTCCCGAAATCCTTGCCGGCGATCACCTTGACGGCGTCTCCTCTGCGCAAGCGGATGCGCGTACGTGAGGGGCGCTTCTTTTCGCCGGGAGACACTACCTACAACACCTCGGGCGCGAGAGATATTATCTTCATGAAGCGTTTCTCGCGCAGCTCGCGAGCCACCGGGCCGAAAATACGGGTCCCCGCGGGCTCGCCGCCCTCGTTTATGACGACGCACGCGTTGTCGTCGAACTTTATGTAGGAGCCGTCGGACCGCCGGGTCTGGTAGCGCGTCCGCACGACGACCGCCCGGACTACTTGGCCCTTCTTCACGGTGCCGCGGGGCGACGCGTCTTTAACCGTGGCGACGATGGTGTCCCCCACCTCGGCGAAGCGCTTGGCTCCCGAGCCGGTCACGACCCTGATACAGGACGCCTTCTTGGCGCCTGAGTTGTCGGCTACGACCAATTTGGAATACGGTATTATCACTTTCGCCCTTGCGCCCGATTATTTGGCCCGTTCGACCACCTCGACGAGGCGCCAGCGTTTGCGTTTGGACAAGGGCCGCGTCTCCATTACGCGGACCGTGTCGCCGACGCGGCACTCGTTGTTCTCGTCGTGCGCCATGAAACGCTTCGACCTCTTCACCATCTTCTTAAAAAATGGGTGTTGTTTTCGAGTCTCGATTTCGACGACCATGGCCTTATCCCCCGCGTCGCTTACCACGCGGCCCTGCATCACTTTGCGGCGGCCTCGGCGCGCCGTCATTTCTTCCGTCGCGGTCATCGATTATCTCCGGCGGCCGCCGCCGCGACCGCGTGCTGCTTCTCGCCAATGACGGTGAGGATGCGGGCGATGCGGCGCTTGAGCATCTTGCTCCGGTTGTTGTCCTCTTCCTGGCGGGTGGCGATGTTGGTCCGTATCACCAACATCTCCTTCTTGGCGTCCCGGAGCGAGATCTCCAGCTCCTCCACCGTTTTATGCCGCAGCTCCTCGCGTTCTTTCTTCAGGCCCAAAGCTATTCCTCTATCTCCAAATATTTAGTCTTTATGGGCAACTTGTACTTGGCCCGCCTCATGGCCTCGCGGGCCGTGGCGGGCGGCACGCCCTCCAGCTCGAACAGGACCAGGCCGGGGCGGACGACCGCTACCCAGAACTCGGGCGCGCCTTTACCTTTGCCCATACGGGTCTCGAGCGGCTTCTTCGTCACGGGCTTATCCGGGAAGACGCGAATCCACAATTTCCCCTGGCGCTTGACGTGGCGGGTTATGGCGACGCGCGCCGACTCGATCTGCGCCGCGGAGAGCCAGGCCGCCTCCCGCGCCTGGAGGCCGAAGGAGCCGAATTGCAGCGTGTTGCCGCGCCTGGCCTTCCCGCGCCGGCGGCCCCGCTGTTGTTTGCGCCACTTCGTCCTCTTGGGCATTAACATATATCTGCGCTCCGGACGCTTACGTCGCTACTACCTCTCGCGCGAGCCACCCTTCTTCGAGCGGCGCCGCTTCCTCTTGGCCGGGCGACGCGTCTGCTCCGCGAGAGCCTCCCGTTCGATTATCTCGGAGGGCAACACCTCGTCCCGGAAAATCCACACCTTAACGCCCACGACGCCGTAGACGGTCTTGGCTTCCGCCTGGCCGTAATCTATGTCGGCGCGGAGCGTTTGGCACGGGACGCGGCCGTCGGAGTACCTCTCCTGGCGGCCCATCTCGCGGCCGCCTATGCGGCCTTTAACCTGAATCTTGCAGCCTTTGGCGCCGAGCTTCATGACGGTGGCCAGCGTCTTCTTCATAACGCGCCTAAAACCCATCCGACGCTCGAGCTGGGCGGCTACGTTCTCCGCTACCAGTTGCGCGTCGAGCTCGGCGTTTTCTATCTCGCGGATTTCAACGTCGAGGTCGCCGCCGGCGATTTCCTTGAGCTCTTCCCTCAGCTGCGTGATGCGGGCGCCCTTGGTACCGATTATCATCCCGGGCCGGGCGGTCCAGATGTGGACGATTACGCGGTCCGTCGTCCGCTCGATCTGGACGCGCGATATGGCGGCGTTGCTGAAGTTCTTCTTGACGTACCTGCGGATGGCGAGGTCCTGGTGAAGCTTGACGGCGTAATCGCGCTTGGCGAACCACCGCGAATCCCAGGTCTTGATGTACCCGAGCCTAAAGCCGATCGGATGCGTTTTCTGTCCCATAATATCGTTCCCGCGCCGCTACTTTTTCTTGCGGCCGCCCTTGGTTCCGCGCTCGGTCTTACGGTGCTCGGCCGCGGGTCTCTCGCCCGCCTCTCCCGCGCCCTTGACCTTGGCACCGTATTTGTCCTCTTTCTTTTTAAATCCCAGAAAGCGCGGCTTTTTGGGTTTGGCGGGCCCCGCTTCCCGTCCCTCGGCCGCTCCCTCCGCCGGCTTCCTCGGTTCCTCGGTCGGGGCACCGGGCCGTCCGACCCGGCGCCGGCGCTCGCCGCGGGTGCGCGCCGCAGCCCGCTCCTCCTCCGACCTCTCGGCCAGCACTACCATAATGTGGCTCGTGCGCCGGAGGATGCGGTGGGCCCGGCCGTAGGCCCGCGGTTTGATGCGCTTCAGCGTGGGGCCGACGTCGACCACTACCGACTTCAGGAATAATTTGTCGACGTCGGGCTTCTCGTCGCCCTTGTGCTCGCGGGCGTTGGCGAGGGCCGAGCGAACCGCTTTGCTGACGAGGGGCGCCGCTTTCTGCGGCATGAACTTGAGAACGTCGATCGCGTCCTGGACGTCCAGGCCCCGGACGGCGGCCGCCACCAACCGCGCCTTCTGCGGCGAGAGTTTAATCCACTTCTGTTTGACCTTAAATTCCATCACTACTTAAGCCGCGAAGTCCTGGCAGTAGGGCCGCCGTGGGAACGGAAGATCCTCGTCGGCGCGAACTCGCCCAGCTTGTGGCCCACCATGTCCTCCGTCACGTAGACCGGGACGAACTTACGGCCGTTGTGGACCGCGATGGTGTGGCCCACGAACTCGGGCGGTATCGTGCTGCGGCGGGCCCACGTCTTGATGACGACCTTTTCACCCGTAGCCTCGACCTTCCTGATCTTGTTCATCAGCTTGAGGTCGACGTACGGTCCTTTTTTAGTCGAACGTGCCAAAGCTCTTCCTCGGCGGCTCGAGCCGGCGCTACTTCTTCCGCCGGCTCACGATGTACTTATCGGAATGCTTCTTTTTACGCGTACGGGCGCCTTTGGTCAACCATCCCCAAGGCGACTGGGGGTGGTTGCCGCCCTTGGACTTACCCTCGCCGCCGCCGTGGGGATGGTCGTTGGGGTTCATCGCCACGCCCCGCACGGTGGGCCTGAACCCCAGGTGGCGATTGCGACCCGCTTTGCCTATTCTAATGTTGGCGTGGTCGGCGTTTCCGATCTCGCCCACCGTGGCCCGGCAGGCGAGGGAAAAAAGCCTCACTTCGCCGGAGGGCAACCTGACGTGGCCCACGTCGCCCTCTTTGGCCAGCAGCGTGCAGTACGTCCCGGCGGCGCGAGCGATCTGGGCCCCCTTGCCCGGTTTGAGCTCCACGCACGAGACGACGGTTCCGGCGGGGATGTTCCGAAGCGGCATGGCGCTACCGACTTTGGCCTCCGCGCCGGCGCCGGCGTTCACGTCGTCGCCCACCTTCATCCCCTGGTTGGCGATTACGTACCGCTTGTCGCCGTCGGCGTACACGACGAGCGCGACGTCGGCGGAGCGATTCGGGTCGTACTCCAGCGCGGCGACGCGGCCCGGCACGCCGTCCTTGGCCCGCTTCAAATCGACGATGCGGATCTTGCGGCGGCTGCCGCCGCCGCGGTGGCGCACCGAGATGCGGCCCTGGCCGTCGCGGCCCGCGCGCTGCTTCTTGGCCTTGAGAAGCCGCTTCTCCGGCTTCTTGTCGGACAGGCCGTCGAAGGAGCGGACGCTCATGAAGCGCCGGCCGGGAGACGTAGGTTTGTATTTCTTAATGGCCATATCTAGCTATTTACTCGAAGTACTCGATGGTATCCCCTTCTTTGAGGGTAACCACGGCCTTCTTCCAGCTGGAACGTCGCCCCTCGGTGTAGCGGACGCGACGCTTCTTGCCCATACGGTTCATGACGTTAACGTCGGTTACGGTAACCTTGTAGATGGTCTCGACGGCGCCCTTTATCTGGATCTTGTTGGCACCGGGGAGCACCTTGAAGGCGTACTTGCGCTGCGCCTCCTGGAGGTACTCCATCTTCTCGCTTATGATGGGTCGAATCACTATGTCCTGGGGCGCCTTCATTTCGCCAATCTCAGCTCCAACGCTTTCGCCGCGGCCGCGGTCATCACGAGCTCGTCGGCCTCGACGACCTCGTAGACGCTGGCGTTGCCCGGGTGTCGCACTTTAACGATAGGAACGTTAGCGGCCGATTTGACGAACTTCTCGTTCTTTTCGTCGATTACGAATAAAACTTTGGCGTCGAGCAAGTTCATGTCCGCCAGCAATTCGACGACGGCCCCGGTCCGGTATTCGTCGAACTTCAAGGCCTCGACGACGCGCAATTTGCCGTCGCGGGCTTTATCGGACAAGACGCTCCTGAGCGCCGCGCGGCGGACTTTGCGCGGGATATTCTTCCCGTAATCGCGGGGCCGGGGGCCGAAAGCGACGCCGCCGCCGCGCCACTGCGGCGAACGTATGGACCCCTGGCGGGAGTGGCCGGTCCCCTTCTGGCGGTAGGGCTTGCGGCCGCCGCCGCGCACCTCGGCCCGCGTCTTGACCTTGGCCGCGCCCGCGCGCTTGGCCGCGAGCTGGGCCACCACGCACAGGTGGACGAGGTCCGGCCTCGGTTCCGTAGCGAAGACGCTGTCCGCGAGCTCGAGCTCGCCCGTCTCACGTCCTACGTGGTCTAATAATTTCGTTTTCATAGCCTACTACTACGATTCTACACGCGCCACTTTACGCGACGGCGAGACGACGACGAAGCCGCCGTTAGGTCCGGGCGCCGCGCCCTTCACTATTAGAAGGGACTTCTCGGCGTCGAGCCGGAATACCTTGAGGTTCGCCGCCGTCACCCACCGATGGCCCATATGGCCCGGCATCCTCTTGCCCTTGTAGACCTTGGAGGGCGTCGCGGAGGCGCCGATGGATTTGGGCCGTCGATAGGCCTTGGACCCGTGGGTCTTGGGACCCCGGTGGAAGCCGTGTCGTTTTATTACGCCGGCGAACCCGCGTCCCTTGGAGCGTGCCCGCACGTCCACAGCCGTCACGCCCTCGAAGATCGAGATGTCGACGACGTCCCCGGCCTTGAAGGATTCGACGTCGGCGGTTCGGAACTCGCGCAAGGCCGCCGGGGGCGCTACGCCCGACTTGGCGGCGTGGCCGGCCTCCGGCTTGTTGGGCCGCTTCTTCTCGCCCAGGCCCAGCTGCACCGCGGCGTAGCCGTCGCGCTCGGGGGTCTTGACCTGCGTAAGGCTGTTGAGGGGCAGTTCGAGGACGGTGACGGCGACCGCCCGGCCTTCCTCGTCGAAGGCCGTCGTCATCCCGAGTTTCTTTCCCAACATTCCGAGCGCCATGAGTTCGCGAACCTCGATCACAGTTTAATTTCTACTTCCACGCCGGCGGGCAGCTGCAGCCGCGTCAGCGCGTCGATGGTGTCGCCACTGTGTTCTTCGATCTCGATAAGGCGGTTATGGGTCCGGATCTCGAACTGCTCGCGCGACTTCTTGTCCACGTGGGGCGAGCGGAGAACGGTGTACCGGTTTATCTGCGTCGGCAGCGGTATCGGGCCGCATACCTGCGCGCCGGTACGCCGTATGGTCGCGCAGATATCCTCCACCGACCGGTCCAGCAAGCGGTGGTCGAAAGCCCGGAGCCTGATCTTTATCCTCTTCTTAGGCATTGCGTGTTTTGGTCGCCTGGCGGCCGCGTTACTCTTCGACGTCGGTAACGACGCCGGCGCCTACGGTGCGGCCGCCCTCGCGGATGGCGAACCGCAGCTCCTTCTCCATGGCGATGGGGATGATGAGCTCCACCTTCATCGAGACGCTGTCTCCCGGCATCACCATATCCACCCCATCCGGGAGGTGGACCGCTCCCGTCACGTCCGTCGTCCGGAAGTAGAACTGCGGCCGGTAGCCGTCGAAGAACGGCTTGTGCCGCCCGCCCTCCTCTTTGGTCAGCACGTACACCTCGCCCGAGAACTTGGTG
>JAUWLW010000095.1 GCA_030613505.1 Candidatus Zixiibacteriota bacterium | reverse complement strand
TCGATAGTCTTCGTCGTACCTGACGGCCGCGCGACGTTGACGGTTTACGACTTGAGGGGCGCCGTCGTTCGGCGGTTGTGGGACGGGACGGCCGCGGCGGGCGGGCACAAAGTAACGTGGGACGGGACGGCCGACGACGGCGGGCCGCTGCCGCCGGGCGTATACTTATACAAACTCGAGGCGGGCGGCCGGGCGGCGGCTAAAAAGCTAGTCCTTATAAAGTAAATGTAATTCCCGGGAGGTTGCGGTGCGTTTAATAATGATAACCTTTCCGATGTTTTTTCGTATCTCCCTAATCCTACTCGCCGTTGCGTCATCAGCTTCCGCCGGCTGGCGGCCGATGTTACGCCTCGCGCTCGTGCACGACGACGCGAGCGCCGACGCGCTGTACAACTACTTCGCCGCGGCGCCGGCCTTCGTCTTCCGCCACGGCGGCGATACGTACCAGTCGCCGGTTCTCGCGGACGCGGTTTCCAACGATACGGTAAAGTACTTTTTTGAAATGTATCGCGGTTACGCGGGGGGCCGCGGCGGCTTGAGGCAGCTCGTCGCCGTGGGCGGCGTGGCCGCGGCCGACCTCGAGTATACCCGGAAATATTTCGGCCTGGGCGAAGAGGATGTCTGGGAGATAATAGGGCCGCCGCCCCGCGTCGCGTGCGAGCTCTCGCGCGATTGGCTCGAGAGCGAGTACGTTGTCGTCGCGCCGTACGTCGCGAAGCCGACGACCCACGACGTCGAGAGCGCCGCCAACGCCGCGTCGATAGCGGCTTACCTGAACGCGCCGCTCTTCTACGCGGAGCCGTCGGGGTTGTCGGCCGAGACCAGGGAATTTATAAAATTCCTAGGGCCGTCCAAAGCGGTAATCGTCGAAATCGACGATAGATTACCGCCTTCGGTCAATGCCGGCCTTAGGGAGATGGGCGCGCGGGTGGTCGCCGATTTAAGGACGGAAAGAGGTGTCGTAACTTATATCAACGACCTCACGGACCCGGCGCCGCCGGTGCTTTGTGGCTTCCGGGGCCGGGGGATGGCGGCGCCGGCCGCGGTAGCCGCGGCGCGTTACGGCGGCTTCGTCCTCGAGGTGCCGTACGACTTCGTGGCGCGGAGCGCGGCCGTATGGCAAGAAGTCGAGAAGGAGAAGCTCGAGTGCGAATGGAGGATGTTGGAGGATTACGTCTTGCCGGCCGCGATAAGGGACGGCGAAGAAGAAATCGCGGCAAAATTTTACGATTGGCTTGAAGGCCTCGGGGGCACGGACCCCGACCAGCTCGAGTACGTGCTAACTTTCGCCCGGGCGTTTGGCGAAGAAAGCCTTTCGTACGTTTTCGACCGCGCGATTATGGGATATACGGAGACGCCGACCGAGCGCGGCGCCGTCCCGGGCCGGTTCGTTAACCCGCGCCCGGAGAGTTTGGCGTCTATTAATTTAACGTCGGCCTACCGGGCCCTCATCTTCGCCAACCCGCGGCCGCGCCACGTTACGTTTTGCGGATTGGCGTATTTAGCCGCCAACGAAGGTTCGAGGTCAGGATATTTTAAAGATAAATTCGGGAAAGAACACGCCGTTAACGAGGTTTTGGGCTACCACGGCGGCGGCTATGACGACCCCGGCGTGTTTACGGACTTCCGCGATAGCGGTTACGAAGCCGTAGTCCACGACGGCGTAGAAGCGGGCGCGGGTCGTCATCCGTTCGTTCCGACCGAGGACCTGGTCGGAATCGCGGAAGACCTCCGGCGGGGCGGCTCGTTCTTCTACGCGACGTGCCACGGCAATAGCACGGGTATCGCTCCGTTCAAGACGGACGACGGCGTCGCGGCCAACGTCGAGTGGGGCAAGGCCGATTGGCCGGGCGGGTCGTCGGGTATGGTTGACTACTACGGGCCGGTATTTACGTACGATCAATGGGACGAGACGTGCGGCAATAGCGCCGGGTTAGTAGCGGTATTCAACGCTTGCTCCGTTGGCGCGGGTGATATGAACGCGGTGGTAACGCGTCACTTGGGCGCGGCGTCCATATCCTCGTACGCTTTGGTCCCTTTCGTGCGGCATAGTTGGTTCGGTATTTGCTTAGTTAACCGGTTGGTGATACGCCGTTATACTTTGGGCGAGGCGCTTTCTTTCGCGACGGCGCAGGTCTCGGATATATTTCCGCACCGTGATGGCTTGCCGCCTATAGCCGTACGTTACGTCCTGGTGGGCGACCCGTTAATGCCATTTTACAGGCCGGCGTGGCGGCCCCCCACTCCTGCGTCGCCGGGCCGCGACTACGGCGGCCATAACCCGGGCGGCTCGGGGCCGCTGGCGCGCGGGCTCGAGGCCCGGGCCGGCGAACGACGCGTAACGCTCTCCTGGCGCGCGGCTACGAATAGGGAAGTAGTCGGTTGGAATTTATATCGAGCGAACGGGCCGGCCGCGGCCGAGGCCGTGGGCGGCGGCTCGAGCGGCCCGGTCAAAGTGAACGACGACCTTATCGCGGGCGAGTCTCCTTTCACTTTCGTGGATACGCCGCTCGAGAACGGCGACGATTATTACTACTGGCTCGAG